>CAJQNG010000244.1 GCA_905479635.1 uncultured Boseongicola sp.
ACGTCCAATCCAACGTAATATGCCATTGTCGTTCTCCTTTGTGGCTGCTTCATTGAGGCCAGTATACTGTACCTCGTTTGCCCAAGGAGAGCGGCATCCACAGACACACCATGTCATTCATGCCAGCTGCAGCAAGGTCGAACCGGGCAACGACTCGGTCGCGGACAAAACAGGTATAGAAGACATCTATTCGTTGACATCTCACGACCCAAGACAGATGGCTTTAATGATGGATGTCGGACAGATCATCGAAGTTAACGACCGAATGCAGACGGATTACCGTTATCAGTTGACCGCGCCTGTCGGGCAAGCGTTCAGACAAGATTTCACGCCGTATTTCACACCTCAGCAAATGCTCAACATGGGCGTTTTTGAAGGAAAGTATTGCACCGACTGCACGGGAGAATTGCCGGAACACTGGTTCACCAATGCCAAACTAAGTGATACGCCAAACCCGGACATCAATTATTTTGGTGTAAAAAGCAGACAAGAACTTAGCATCTGGCAGCAAAAGGGGTGGATCTATGGTCCCGACCCAAGGGGTTGGTTTCAATGGTACTGCCGATATTATCTCGGTCGCCGTTTGCCTAAGGTTGATGAAATTCAAATCAAGCGTTGGCGTGGATTTTCACGCCATGCCGGACAAATTCGGGCAAATTGCTATCCTGGCGATGTGTTTTGCCGCCCGCGCCAGCGACAAGCACTCTTACAATGGTCATACGATCCGATGATATAGTGTGTTGTACCAAACAGCACGGTGCTACTGACAGACCATACCACTTCGGGCTCTCTGCGGACCGCCGCAAAGCAGCGATGCGCGGCTAAGACTGCGCTCGGGAACCGGTCATTCTCGGATGCGGATTGGGATTGGAGCCAAACCATTTCGGAACAGAGCCTTAGCGGGGTTTCGTCGGATAGCGCTTGCTCTTCGCCTTCCAACACCGGTCATATGTCGAACGCTCGCTCAACGGCGGAAGAGAGCCCAAAGTGTTCGATGTTGCACTGTGTACGACCAGATTTGCAGGGTCTCTAGCATCAGATTTCTCGCATGCGACGCATTCTGCGGATTGCGCACTCGGTTAGAGCAACCAGCAATGTGGTGAACACAATTGTCGACAAGATTGACTTGCTCATCGACGCCAGACTTGCCGCTTTAACCAGTGCTTCGGGCACGCTGGGTCCGGCATTGAGCATCCAGACGATCAACCCATTTTCAGCGTAGTCAGCGGTTGCCGCTAAATAGGCCATAGCCGCAACCGCTCGATTCCATCGAACAGTCGAGCCAAAGGATCGCGACAACCAAAGCAGGGAGCTGGCGCTCGAAATCGCAAGCAAGGCCGGATACACCATGTCCAGTGGAATTTGCCTCATTAAATAAATACGACGCCCCTCATCTTCGAGCGCTGAAATGAGTGCCAATGCATCTGCATAGGAATAACCAGTTGGTCGCATGTCGAATGCCCTAACGCCGGTGATCTGTTCAATATCGGCAAGCGTGCCGAAGACCATGAGAAAATAGACAAGGATTGCGGCGCCCCAGAAAAGCAGGATGCGTGATCCGTGCTGTGGAAAGGAAAGTAAGTTGATCATAATTGTCTCCTTGCTGCGATACTGCGGGGCTATCAGTACACGGTCAGTTCAGTCATTATCATTTGATAACGTGGGTTGGGGGGCGGCACGGATTGGACAAGCATCTGAAGACCATCGAGGAATTTTGGACTGATCTCCCGGCAGAACATCGGGCAATACTGTTAGATGCTTTCAGCATTCGGACATCGCCAATCGGCGGTTACGTGTCGAGCCAAGGTGAGCGAGACGAGAACGAATATATTTTATTGCGGGGACGTGCGCGAAGCTTGGTCACCGATGCCGAAGGTAACGAGGCAAGCCTGAACCTGTACGTCGCCCCAATTGTAATAACGCCCAACATGGCCAGAACGTCCGGCGGCTGTTCTTTAGTGGACATCGAGGTTTTGGATGACGCCGTTTTTGCGACAACCCCTGCCGCGCATTTGATGGACCTGATGGTAAATTTCGAAAGCATACGCGAATGGGGAAATACCTTAATGCGCGAAGAGTTGACCCGCAAAGTCGGGCGCGAATGGTGCCTTGCAGCGTTGAGCGCGCCGCAGCGCTTAGAGTGGTTTCGTAAGAACCACCCAGGGTATGAAGACCTTTTTGCCCATTTCCACATTGCCTCGTATCTGGGAATGACGCCCGTCACGCTTAGCAGAGCTCGTAACCCTTGATCGCAAGCAAATAAGCGAAGCGAAGGAGGACATCGTTCGGAACTATTGCTTTGCAAGGCAACGTCAGTTTAGTCCCGCACGGCTGACATTGGTGCAAGATGCAGTGAATGGCAGCCTCGAGCTGCGGGCATTTGAAATTGGTCCTGACTCCAGTCATGGCCAAGCCTTGAGAGTGAAGCATTGATTTATTCGTTCGAATGATTTAATAAATCTAAAAGGGGTAGGTTATATGGCTCGTGTAACTGCAGAACGCGTGAAGGAAACCAAGCGAGAGCTTCTGGAAGCTGCGCAACAGGTCCTTCTGGAGGAGGGGTACTCGGGGCTTTCAACCCGTCGCGTGGCTGAAGCGGCGGGCACTCAAATGAGCCAGATCCAGTATCACTTTGGATCGAAAGAAGGAATGATCTTGGCACTGTTCGAATACTTGAACGGCCAATTGATTGATCGGCAATCCCAGGCATTCGAGAATCCCGATCTGAGTGTCTCTGAGAAATGGGCACTATCGTGCGACTATCTCGAAGAAGACCTGGCATCCGGATATGTGCGGGTCCTGATGGAACTAACAGCTGCGGGTTGGAGTAATCCCGCAATCGGCGCTGCAGTTAGGTCTGCATACTCCGAATGGCATGATCTCATCTTAAAACTAACCCGCGAGATAGAAGCGCAGAATGGATCACTTGGACCGTTCAGCGCCGAGGATGTTAGCGCACTGGTCAGCGCTGTGTTTATTGGAGCCGAGGCTGCGATAGTGCTGGGATACGAGTCGCCAGAAATCCCCTTTCGGGATGCATTGCGTCGGTTCGGCGGCGTTATCGAGGTCTTTGAGAAAACGAAAACAGAGGAGTGAATTATGCGAGCGAAACTACCTCATACCACTGGATACGTTGAGTGCGATGGCGTTAAGATCCACTATGAGATTTATGGTGACGGGCCAAAAACGATAATATTCGTCCCGACTTGGGCAATAATTCATTCGCGTAGCTGGAAGGCTCAAATTCCCTACTTTGCCGAGCAGTTCCGGGTAATTGCATACGATCCACGTGGGAATGGGAAATCCGATCGACCAGATCGTGTAGAAGATTACAATTTCGGGCTCGTCGTTGGTGATGTCACCGCGGTTATGGATGCCACCGAAACCGAGAAAGCGATTCTCGTTGGTTTGTCTTTCAGCAGCGCAGTCGCATACAGCGCAGCAGCGAAATACCCGGAACGGATCGAAGCGGTCATCTCGATTGGCGCATCGACACCAATCGTTCCCCCATTAGCAACCCGAAAAATCGAATTCGACGTGCCGGCACCGGAAAGCCCGGTGGGCTGGCAGAAGTTCAACAAGGATTACTGGCAGAATAACTATACCGATTTCCTCGCCTTCTTCTTAGATCAGGTGAACAGCGAAAGTCATTCAACAAAGCAACTTGAAGATTCTATAGAATGGGCGAAAACTGGGGACGCTGACATGCTGTCGATGTCCATGGATGATAATGTTGCCGAATTTGTAACCGAAGAAATGTATCGGCAGGTTAAGTGTCCCAATCTTCTCATTCATGCCAAGAACGACCAAATCTGCCCGATCTCGGGGTCGCAACGGATTGCCGAGCTTGCAGCTGGCGAACTGGTTGTTCTGGAACGCGGGGGACACGCCCCGCAAGCAAGGTTCCCCGCCTGGTTCAATACAACAATGCGCGATTTCCTCGCTAGACATTTGGGTACCCACAAACCCAAACGCCGCAAGATGAACGGCGCGAAGCGGGCGCTCTACTTGTCGTCACCAATTGGCCTGGGGCACGCCCGACGTGATCTAGCGGTGACGCGTGAACTTCGTAAACTGCATCCGGGCATAGAAGTCGATTGGTTGGCACAGGACCCCGTCACGCGATTCCTCGAAGCCAATAATGAAAGCATTCACGTGGCAAGCAATCTGCTGGCCAATGAAAGCGCGCACATTGAAGACGAATGCGGTGAACATGATTTGAATGCCTTCCAGGCAATTCGGAATATGGACGAGATCCTCATCAAAAATTTTATGGTGTTTCAGGAGGTCTTGGAAGAACAAAAATATGATCTGATCATCGCGGATGAAGCCTGGGATGTCGATCATTACTGGCACGAACATCCGGAATTGAAGAAAGCACCGGTCGCCTGGTTGACGGACTTCGTGGGTTGGGTCCCGTTTGAAGAAAACGGGCCACGCGAAGCCTTTCTGACGACCGACTACAACGCCGAGATGATTGGTCATGTTGAGGGAAATCCGATGGTTCGCGATCGCGCGATCTTTGTCGGCGGACCTGAGGACATAGTCGATCTGAGCTTTGGAAAGGGTCTGCCGCACATGCGGGACTGGATACCCAGGCATTTTGAGTTCTCTGACTATATCATCGGACAGCACCCGACAGAGTTCGGGTCCCGAGACGATCTTCGCGCCGAGTTCGGGTATGATGACGGAAGACTGACATGCATCGTGTCTGTTGGCGGGTCGGGTGTTGGAGCGACATTGATTCGTCGGATACTTGCGGCTTACCCGATGGCCAAAGCACGGCTTCCTGAATTGCGAATGATCGTGGTAACCGGGCCGAGGCTCGATCCGGCGGCATTCCGGGTCCCCGCGGGAGTAGAGATGCGGTCCTTTGTCCCCAATCTCGACCGGCACCTAGCGGCCTGTGATCTCGCGCTGGTGCAAGGTGGCCTGACAACATGCATGGAGCTTGCCGCGGCCGGTACGCCGTTCCTTTATTTTCCACTGCGGAACCATTTCGAGCAGAACTTCCACGTTTCGAGTCGTCTGGAACGCTACAATGCTGGGCGGAAGATGATTTTCGCCGAGTCGGGGCCAGAGCAGATCGCCGAAGCGATGCTGACAGAATTGCAAAATCCGCGGGTTCCGCATCCAGTGGCTCGGGACGGCGCAGCGCGAGCAGCCTCGATGCTCTCCGAACTTCTCTGAACGGTAACTTCGAACGAACGGCGGCTTCGTCCGCAACTCGGTCACGCACCCCTCGGACCTCGCTGCGGTCGCGACCACTGTCGGCTTTTCTGGCTGCATTGCAGCGTAACTCTTGGATCGATTGGAGTTGTCGATTTGCGACACAAGCAAAGGACGCGATTTCAGTCCGGCCGCTCTAGGCTTATTCTGTTGAAAAAAACCAAAATCTGGAAATCCCAAATTCCCGTCAAAACCGCATATCCTGTCAAAGTCAGCTAAGATAGTGAACCAGGGGACGCGACGCGGCCTATAAACCCGGGAGGCTTAATTTGGCCGATCCCCCTTGCTAAAATAAACTAATCGAGCCGTATGGCGAAAAAATCTGTCCGCCCGGCCCGAAACTGGAGTTTTTCAACAGAATAAGCTCAGAACGGTCGTTCGCTGCAAGATGAACCAATGGCCGCTGTGCGGAAAACCCGTCGTTCGCTTCCAGCCCTGCGAGCGGTCTCCTGCCGGATAATTAAACCCGAGACTATCCGGCACCCAACCGACACTTCAGGCCGATGGCGAATAAACGCTGCGAAGGTCGCGCGAGCAACTAGCAAGACAGGTGCTAGTCCTTCGCGTCGGCTAATTTGACAGATTACTGTTTTTCTGAATCACTCTCGCAATCGTTTGATGAGGTGAATGAGATGTCGAAGAAAAGGCGATCAGCGAAGTATGTGGTTCGGTTGAACACGCAGGAGCGCTCCG
>CAJQNG010000245.1 GCA_905479635.1 uncultured Boseongicola sp.
GTCTTTGTTGCGCGCGTAGACAGAGACAACGCCACGATCTTGCCGCTTCAAATCTTCGAGGGGATCGTGGTCCGGCGTATAGGCCTCGGCCAACATGATGACCGACTGCGCGTCGGGCCAAAGGGCTGCCGGGTCACCTCGCCAGGTTGCGCGATCTTCGAGCCACGACATCTGCCCATGCCGACCCGCTTCAAGAAAATCCGTGAGCCGCCCCGGCACTTCTGGCACAGAGTCGGGCGTGCATATGCGCGCCATCGCAAACCCGGCGTCTGTCGCCTCTTCGACAAGGCGAGATTTCAGATCACCTAGGGCCATACACGACTTGAAAACGGTCCGAACCAGTGCTTTTTTCCCCGAAACATCGGCCCTCAGAAATCCAGATCGGCATAGTGCGCCGGAGGCGGGAACCCAGGAACCGTGTCTGCCAGCAGACGCCGGAAGGCAGGGCGGGATTTGATCCGCGCATACCAGTCGCGCACGGTCGGATACGCGTTCCAGTCCACATCCGAAATGTAATCCAGCGCGGACAAATGGCCCGCAGCGGCAAAATCAGCGAGCGACAATTCATTTCCGGCAAGCCACTGACGTTGATCCAAAAGCCAGCTCATGTAGGCCAGATGCTTTTTTATCGCACGGGCGCCCGCTTTGACGTTCGCGCTGTCGGGGTAGCCTTCTTTGGTGATCTTTTTGTTCACCCGCTCGTAAAGCAGTTTGGACGTCACCTCGAAGTGGAATTTATCGTCAAACCAACCGACGAGACGACGCACTTCGTGGCGTTCGGCAAAATCCTTCGGCAAAAGTGGCGGATCTGGATACGCCTCTTCGATGTATTCGCAAATCGCGGCACTTTCGGCCAAAGTCAGGCCGTCAATCTTCAGAACCGGGACTTTGCCCGCAGGATTACGCCGCAGAAAATCGGGATCACGCTCCCAATAACGTTCCTCGACAAGTTCAACCTCAAGCTTCTTTTCAGCAAGCGATAGCCGCACCTTGCGACAATACGGAGACAAAGGGACGTGATAAAGTCGGATCATCTGTGTGCGGTGCCTGTTTGAGTGCCTGTTCCTTCAATGCCCCAGCGGGCGCGCGGTTTCAACACTGACGCGCGTGTAATGCCTATCGGGCAAAGCACCTGGCACGTCCATCTGCGCGGATCGTTGCCGCTCCGTCGGCAATAGCGCGAGCGCGACGGTCGACAAAGCTTGACGGGCTGACGGCTTGGCGCTCTTTCGGATTGGGCAGGACGGCGGCAAGAAGCGAGGCTTGGCGCAATGTTAAATCTGCCGCGCGGACCCCGAAGTGATGCTGCGCGGCAGCTTCGATGCCGAAGATGCCTTCATCAAATTCCGCGACATTTATGTAAACCTCGACGATGCGCCGCTTGGACCACATCGCTTCAACGACTGGCGTCATCAGGGCTTCCAGAGCTTTGCGCGGCCAGCTTCGTCCTTGCCAGAGCCAGACGTTTTTCACCGTCTGTTGTGTCAGCGTCGAAGCGCCGCGATCCGCGCCTTCCTGAATGGCGGCACGCAGTTGCGCCATGTCGAACCCCCAATGGAGACAGAAATTTGCATCCTCGGCGGCAACAACGGCCTGAAGCGCCTCTGGGGCGATTGTATCGGCCGAAACCCAGTCGCGACGTATGCCACCAAGACGAACACCTTCGCTTAGAATATAGGGCGTGGTTGGCGGTGGTAGGACCGAATAGACGCCGACGCTGAGCACAATGGCACCCGCAAATGCCACAAGGGCGCGTGTGACGTGACGCAACGGACGGCGCTTTGAAGCGGTCGCTGCCTTCAACGTTCTGCGCGGTTTTCGGGGTGTGGTTTTCTTCGCCATAACGATCAGGTCGCATGACTGACCCCGCAGGGCAAGTCAGTCGGGGTTACTCGGCAGCGCGGTCGTGCGGATCTTCTACCTCATGCAGAAGTCGCGATTCTGCGCGCCGGGCTTCCGCCTTCTCGCGTTTCTTAGCGAATTTCTTTTTGAGACGCGCCACGCGGGCTTTTTGGTAGGCATTCAGCAACGGATTGGAGAGTAGATAGCCAGCCATTCCCATCAGAATGCCAGGGATAATCCCGCCGATAAGATAGGGTAGGAAAAATTCATACCAAAAGCCCGACAGGCTTCCCCAAGCTGTCGGAGTAGTCGTAAAGATCGCCATGAAATTGCGCCACAACTCGACCGCCGCGTCTGAAAACGCAGGGACTACATATTGCAGCGGGATCGGTGGCCGGCCCAGCATGAACGCGCCGAGCTCCATGGAAACCGCCGCGATCAATGGGAACGTCAGGGGGTTGCCAAAGAAGGTCGCCATAAGCGCTGCCATGACGTTTCCACGGATCACCCACGCAAGCCATGCCGCCACAAAGAAGTGCATACCGAAGAATGGTGTGAAGCAGGTGAATACGCCGACGGCGATGCCGCGGCTGATTTTATGGGCTGGGTCAGGAAGCCGCCGGACACGATGGATCAAGTATTGCACAGCACGCGACCATCCTCCGCGCGGATAGAGAGCCTGCACGACTGCCTGCAAATACGTCCTTGGTGTGCGTCGCTTAAAAACCACTTTTTCTAGTCCATCCCCGCTTCAAGGTTTGCGGCCCAAATCTCGGTGCCGCGTTATCGCAGCGACATCGCTGTCAGCTTCAAGGGCCAACACCACTGCATGAAGGTGCTCAATATCCCGCAGCTCCGCGTCGACAATGAGGCGGTAAAAGTCCGGTTTTCGGTCAATGAACACAAGATCAGAGATATTCGCCCCTTGCTCGCCGAACAACGTGCAAATCCGCCCAAGGACACCACTATCGTTCGCAATCGTTAAATCAAAGCTGACACCATGCGCTGCCGGGTGCCGACCTTCCTGCCAATGGAGGTCGACCCAGCGGTTGGAATGCTCGGCAAGCTCGGCCAGAGCTTCGCAATCGATCGCGTGGATCATCACACCTTTGCCACGATAACTGATGCCAACGACGCGTTCACCCGGGACCGGCTGACAACAGTCGGCGCGGCGAAAGGTTTGGCTTGGTTTCAGGCCGACGATGGCCCGGGCCGTATCGATCTCGTCACCAGTTTTACGGGCAAGGTCGGGGTAAAGCGTTTCGATCACCTGCCGCGCGTTCAATTCCGCAGAGCCAATTCGTGCCAGAAGCGTGTCGCGGTCTTCAAGTCTGAGCTGTTTGGCGGCCGTGCTAAGCGCTTTCTCGGTGGCGCGCTTCCCGACGTGCTCGAACGCCACGCGTACCAGTTCGCGGCCAAGTTTGATAAACCGCTCGCGGTCTTCTTCGCGCAAACTGCGTCGGATTGAGGCCTTTGCGCGCCCTGTGGCCACGATGTCGATCCATGTGGCTTGCGGGCGCTGACCTTCGGCGGTCATGATCTCGACCGACTGCCCGTTCTTAAGCCGGGTCCAAAGCGGCACGCGAATCGCATCGACTTTTGCACCAACGCAACCGTCGCCAATCCGCGTGTGAATGGCATAGGCGAAATCGAGTGGCGTTGCCCCGCGTGGCAGCTTCACCACCTCGCCTTTGGGCGTGAAACAGAAGACTTGGTCAGCGTACATCTCAAGTTTCACGTGCTCGAGAAACTCGTCGTGGTCTTCCTCGTCAAAGCGTTCGGTCAGTGTGGCGATCCAGCTTGCCGGATCAACAGCAAACGGGTTTTCGGCGCGCACACCATCGCGGTAGGACCAGTGCGCAGCCACACCCGCTTCGGCCACTTCGTGCATGACGTGGGTGCGGATTTGCACCTCGACTCGCTTGCCGTCGCGGCCCGATACCGTGGTGTGAATGGACCGATAGCCGTTAGACTTCGGTTGACTGATATAGTCCTTGAACCGCCCCGGCACCGACCGCCAACGCTGATGCACCGCGCCCAGCGCTGCATAGCAATCGGCCTCGGTGTCGACCAAAATACGGAAGCCATAGATGTCCGAAAGCCGGGAAAACCCGATGTCTTTCTCCTGCATCTTTCGCCAGATCGAGTGGGGCTTTTTCGCACGGCCGAATGTTTCGGCTTTGATACCGGCCTTATCCAGTTCGCCTTCAATATCTGTCGTAATCTTTTGAATAACGTCGCCGGTTTCGCGCTGAAGCGTGATGAAGCGGCGGATAATCGAGTTGCGCGCATCCGGGTAGAGAACGCGAAACGAGAGGTCTTCCAGTTCTTCCCGCATCCACTGCATACCCATACGACCGGCAAGCGGCGCAAAGATATCCATTGTTTCGCGGGCCTTCTGGGCTTGTTTGTCTACACGCATCGAGCGGATCGTGCGCATATTGTGCAAACGGTCTGCCAACTTCACAAGGATCACGCGCAAGTCTTTCGACATGGCGATGAACAGCTTGCGGAAGTTTTCGGACTGCTTTGTTTCCGTGGACGACAACTGCAGGTTGGTCAGTTTGGTAACGCCATCAACCAATTCAGCGATCTCGCGGCCAAACAGCTTTTCAATCTCAGAATAGGTCGAACGAGTGTCTTCGATTGTATCGTGCAAAAGCGCCGTGATGATGGTTGCATCATCCAGTTGTTGTTCCGTGAGGATCGCCGCAACCGAGACGGGATGCGTGAAATAGGGCTCCCCCGAGTGGCGTTTTTGGCCCTCGTGCATCTCCTGCCCATAGTTATAGGCAGCCTCAATTAGCTTTGCGTTGGTCTTTGGATTGTAGTTGCGGACAAGCGCGATCAGATCGTCGGCGTCAATCATCGGCCCACCCCTCGGACCGCGCTTTGGTCCTTATGGCTGCCGTTGGGCTTCCATCAGGGCGCGGAGCAGTTTCTCTTCGCTCATGTCATCTTCAGACGGCTTGTCAGCCTCTGCACCCATCAAAAGCGCCATGGCGTCTTCTTCCGGCTCGTCGACTTCGATCTGCGTCTGATGGCTTTCGATCATCCGCTCGCGCAGATCGTCGGCGGATTGCGCCTCGTCAGCAATCTCGCGCAGGCTGACTACAGGATTTTTGTCGTTGTCACGCTCGACAGTGAGCGCGCCACCCGCCGCAATTTCGCGGGCACGATGCGCTGCGAGTATTACCAGCTCGAACCGGTTCGGTACTTTGTCAACGCAGTTTTCAACCGTCACGCGGGCCATTTGTCTCTCCGTCCAGAAGGGGATCAGGCAGGACACCTAGGGGGGACACGTGCGAAACACAAGTTGATTCTATGCCATCGCTCTAAATTTTAGAGCCGAAACACTACAATCCGCCGAATTTCGCGCCACGACAGACGCGGAAAAGAGGTCCAGCGTCCGACTTTCTGTGGCGGTGGCGATTTTGTTGCCAAATCGCAGGCAAGTTAG
>CAJQNG010000246.1 GCA_905479635.1 uncultured Boseongicola sp.
CGTGCGCATAGTGGCGTGCCTCGGTTTCATATTCGACGTGTGCCGTCGAAATAGTGATCCCGCGTGCCTTCTCTTCCGGCGCGCCATCAATCTTGTCATACGCCTGGAAGTCACCGAAGTACTTCGTGATCGCCGCAGTCAGCGTCGTCTTGCCGTGGTCAACGTGACCAATCGTGCCAATGTTAACGTGCGGTTTGTTACGTTCAAACTTTGCCTTTGCCATGATGGCCTCCTGTCTGTCTTCTACTGACCAAGAACGCGCTTACGCGTACTTGGACTGAATTTCTTCACTAATGTTTTGCGGGACCGCTTCGTAGTGATCGAACTGCATCGTAAACTGCGCACGGCCCGAAGACATCGAACGCAAGTTATTGATATAGCCAAACATATTTGCCAGCGGCACCATACAGTCGATCGCAATCGCATTGCCGCGTGGATCCTGACCGGTCACCTGACCCCGGCGCGATGTAAGATCGCCAATGATGCTGCCGGTGTAGTCTTCTGGCGTCACAACTTCGACCTTCATGATCGGCTCGAGCATCTTGGCGCCCGCTTTCTTCATCGCTTCGCGCATCCACTGACGTGCGGCGATTTCAAAGGCAAGAACGGACGAGTCCACGTCGTGGAATTTACCGTCGATCAGCTGAACCTTGAAGTCGATGACCGGGAAGCCAGCAAGCGGACCCGAGTCCATAACCGACTTTACACCCTTTTCGACGCCCGGAATGTATTCCTTTGGCACCGCACCACCAACAATCTTGCTTTCGAAGGAATACCCTTCGCCCGGAGCTGTCGGAGTGATGATCATCTTCACTTCAGCAAATTGACCCGAACCACCCGACTGTTTCTTGTGGGTGTAGGTGTGCTCGGTCTCGCGCGAAATCGTCTCGCGGTAAGCCACCTGAGGCGCACCAATATTCGCTTCAACTTTGAATTCACGCTTCAAGCGGTCAACCAGGATATCGAGGTGAAGTTCGCCCATACCCTTCATGATCGTCTGACCCGACTCGATGTCGGTCTCAACGCGGAAAGACGGGTCCTCGGCAGCCAGACGCTGCAGACCCAAGGACATCTTCTCCTGGTCAGCCTTTGTTTTCGGCTCGACCGCGATCTCGATAACGGGATCAGGAAACGTCATAGTTTCCAGAACGACCGGATCGCTCTTGTCGCAAAGAGTATCGCCAGTCGTTGTGTTCTTCAGGCCACCAAGCGCGATGATGTCACCAGCAAATGCTTCGGTGATTTCGTCGCGGTCGTTCGAGTGCATCATCATCATCCGGCCAACACGCTCGGTGTTGCCCTTTGTCGAGTTCAGCATCGTGTCGCCCTTCGAAAGCGTGCCCGAATAGGCGCGCACGAAGGTCAAAGTCCCCACGAACGGGTCGTTCATGATTTTGAACGCAAGTCCCGAGAACGGCATGCTGTCATCAGCACGACGCGGGATGTTACGGGTCTCGGTGTCGTCGCCCGGCTTGAAGCCCATGTAGTCGACAACGTCGATTGGGCTTGGCAGGTAGTCGATCACAGCGTTGAGAAGCGGCTGAACACCTTTATTCTTAAACGCAGATCCACACATAACAGGGATGAATTTAATGGCCAAAGTGCCAGCACGAATAAGGCGTCGCAAAGTTGGAACGTCCGGCTCAGCGCCGTCCATTAGGTATTTTTCCATCTCGTCGTCGTCCATTTCGACGGCAACTTCGATCATCTTGGCACGCCATTCATCGGCTTGCGCCTTCAAGCTGTCACGGATCGGCTTTTTGACCCAGGACGCGCCCAGATCTTCGCCTTCCCAGACCCATTCTTCCATGGTGACAAGGTCGATCATGCCTTCCAGCTCGGTCTCTGCCCCAATTGGGATCTGGATCGGGCATGGCGTGGCCCCTGTACGGTCTTGGATCATGTGAACGCAGTTGAAGAAGTCAGCGCCGATTTTGTCCATCTTATTTACGAACACGATCCGCGGAACCTTGTAACGGTCAGCCTGACGCCAAACTGTTTCAGTCTGCGGCTCGACACCGGCGTTGGCGTCCAGAACACAAACCGCTCCGTCAAGAACCGCAAGCGAACGTTCAACTTCGATAGTGAAGTCAACGTGGCCAGGGGTGTCGATGATGTTCAGGCGGTGCTTAGCCGAGTCAGGGGTGTCGCCGTCCTCAGTGCGCTCCCAGAACGTGGTGGTCGCAGCGGACGTGATCGTGATGCCACGTTCCTGCTCTTGCTCCATCCAGTCCATGGTCGCAGCGCCATCGTGCACTTCGCCAATGTTGTGCGACTTGCCTGTATAGAAAAGGATGCGCTCGGAACACGTGGTCTTGCCGGCGTCAATATGCGCCATGATCCCGAAGTTACGGTAGCGCTCGAGAGGATATTCGCGTGCCATTAGGGCTGCTCCTGAAAGTCTTTACCAGCGGTAGTGGCTGAACGCTTTGTTGGCGTCGGCCATCTTATGGGTGTCTTCGCGCTTTTTCACCGCAGAGCCACGACCATTCACCGCATCTGCCATTTCACCGGCAAGACGCTCTTCCATGGTGTTCTCGTTGCGGGACTTCGCAGCAGCGATCAGCCAGCGAATGGCCAACGCTTCGCGACGCTCGGGACGCACTTCGACAGGCACCTGATACGTTGCACCACCCACACGGCGCGAACGAACCTCGACCGATGGCTTGATGAGCTCGAGGCCCTCGTGGAAAACTTCCAACGGAGACTTCTTCAGGCGGTCTTCAACCCGCTCAAACGCATTGTAAACGATGCGTTCGGCGATGGATTTCTTACCATCAACCATGAGGTTGTTCATGAACTTTGTCAGAACCCGGTCGCCATACTTGGCATCGGGCAGAACTTCGCGCTTCTCGGCGGCGTGACGACGGGACATCTCGTATTCCTCTTACTTCGGACGCTTAGCGCCGTACTTCGAACGACGCTGCTTACGGTCTTTGACGCCCTGGGTATCCAGAACACCGCGCAGAATGTGATAACGGACACCAGGAAGGTCTTTTACCCGGCCGCCACGGATCAGAACCACAGAGTGCTCCTGAAGGTTGTGGCTCTCACCCGGGATATAGCTGATGACCTCGAAACCATTTGTCAGCCGCACTTTGGCAACCTTCCGCATGGCCGAGTTCGGCTTCTTCGGTGTCGTTGTATACACCCGCGTACATACACCACGTTTTTGAGGACATCCCTCAAGGTGCAGCGACTTCGAGCGTTTTACTTTGGGCTGCCGGGGTTTCCGGATCAGCTGTTGGATCGTTGGCATTGGGCTCGTCTTCCCCGTGTTGCAACACTTATCTGTTTCGACCCGCGCGTATCGCCGGCCATCTTAAATTCTGGGGCGCGCATGCCCCGGCTCGTCGTCGCGTCTTCGTGCGTCCACGACAACGCAGTAAACCGCAGCGCTCCCAATCTTCGGGGGCACGCGGTGGGTATCCAGAGGATCGGGACCATTCAGTCCGGATCGTGACCACTTACATCTGTTAAAGGCATGTCAGGCGATCAACCCGAGAGGCCAAGTGGGCGCGTTCTAGCCAGAGTCGCCAGTACTGTCAACAGCGCCCGAGGCCCTTATCGCACCCGAATGCCCTTAGGTGTCCCGCGCGCCGATTTTCGCTCGCGCCAAAGGGTGAAAAGCCCGGTCGCAACAACGATCATTGCCCCGATCTGCGTCCAAGTGTCCGGCCACTCGCCGAAAACAAAAACCCCAAGCAGAAGAGCAGCCAAAAGCGATGTGTATCGGAACGGCGCCACTGCTCCGATCTCGCCGACTCGCATCGCCATGACCGAGAACAGATAGCCACCGATGATCGCAAGCACCGCGAAAGCTAAAAGCACGAAATCACCGCGCCCCATAGGCTGCCAGTCAATGAACGCGGCCCCCGTTGCCGAAAACAGCAACACGCCGGCACCTGCCACAAAAGCAACCATCAACGACGGCACCTCAGCGTTCAGCTTGCGCGCCGCAAGGTCGCGCGCAGTCACGCAAACCACAGCCAGCAACCCATAGGCCGAGTAGATCGTGAACCCGTCACTCCCCGGCCTGACAATGATCATCACGCCGGCGAACCCAACTCCGATCGCAAGGAACCGTCGCCACCCGACTTGCTCTCTCAGAACCAGGGCCGCCCCAAGCGTGACCGTCAGCGGCAGCGCCTGAATGATCGCCGTGACATTCGCTATCGGAAGATTGAACAACGCGTTCAGGAAAAAGTACGCCGACCCTATCTCCGCCACAGTTCGCAGACCGATAAGCGCTTTGTCTTTTGAAGACACCGGAGCCGAAAACGCCCCTGCCCGCCAGGCCATCAAGCCAATCAACACAACGACAGCGCCGCTTCTGAGGAACAGCAACTGAAAGAAAGGCACATGGTCGCTTAACAGCTTCATGAACGCATCATTGACAGTAAACGCCGTCATCGCCCCCGTCATCAAAAGCGCGCCGCGAAGATTGGGGGTCAAAGTCATGCGGTGAGGCTTAGTTGGAATGAGAATGCCCAGCCAGCGAATTGTAGCATCTGATAGCCTTCCGTAGTTTTTTTGACCGGGCTAGCGCCGGATCACTGTCGGAATTCCCAGCATCTTGGAAACCGAAATCTCAGAGTCGCTCATCAACGGTGGCCATGGGAAATTAGCCATCCGGGCATGGCGTGGAAACAGCGTTTCGGCAAATGGCTTGTGACGGCTAAAGGGATCGGCCAGTCGGCCATCGGAAGGCTACGGCTCGTCGGATCGCTTGGGCACGACAGCATAAGAGGATGGTCCGCATGGATGCTGAGCATCGGGCGCAGCTGATCCTTGACGTAAATCTCTTCGGTCAAGCTGCCCATGTCGGTAGCGCCCATCTCGGCCATCACTTCACGTGTTGTATTAGGCACGCTGAGCGGCTTGTAGCCAGCCCTGACCAAAATGACCGCACCGCCCCCTTGCCATACGCTCTTCATAGGCCCGGGCGGTTTCAATCTCGACAGATTACGCGTTCAGCGCGTCCACAAGACCATCGACCTCTTCATAAAAACTTAAGATCCTCAAAGAAAACCCTCTATGGCGCACACGTTCGTATTTGACCGAACGGGCCTGCTCTACGCTGTCGAAATACCGCGTGATTGCCGGTGTCATGATACCTCCACAGTCTCTGACTGTTTGTGGTCGTCGCGCCGGTCCGGTGCACGTCTGTTTGCTGTGCGCGACGCGCCCGGGATGCCATTGGAAGCCCCACAACAATTGCCAGGACCAAAGACAAAGCTTCAATCGTGAATACCACATTATAGGGCGTGTTTGGCGTCAATCCAGCGCCTTGAGCCCTTGAGATCACGTCGCGAACGATGCCCGCAAGAGCGATGCCTAACCCAGCCGCCGTCGCCTGTACCGCCCCCCAAGCGCCAGACCAATGCGGTCTTTAGGCGCAAGACGAATAGACGCCGTCAAAGTTGCATGGCCGAACAATCCCGCCCCCAGTCCTGTCAGCAACGTGCCCACGCGAAACATCACTGGCGTCAAGTTGACGCACCTGTCACTTTCACTTCCATCATCGTTGTCAGAAAAAAATCACAATCAGACCAAGTGAGCCTTTGTGAAGCCCTGAAGCGCTGACCTTCAGTGGTAAATTCAATAATTTTTGGGTTTCCCTGCACCGTGAATGGCGCAGCGTGCAGCAGAAACGTCCATACAAATTCATGATTTTCGTAGGCGTTTCATAAAAAATACGCGTTCGCAGTCCAGGAATATCTCGGAAGTCACGAGGTGCTTCCGACTCCCGATCCCTCGCGGCCGCCGAACCCCGACACCATAAAAAAGCCCCGCAAAATGCGGGGCTTTTTCAATTCTACAGGGCGACGACTATCAGTCGCGGCTCTCCGGGGTCTCCACCAGATCGGTGTCAATCTCCGTCACCTCGATGTCTTCCATCACTGGTGCAGCAAGCGCTGCCGCAGCTTCCGCCTCGGCGCGCGCTTCCTGAATGACCTTTAGGTCACGCTCAGCTGCCACGCGACGAACTTGCTGAGTTGCCCCACCAGTACCCGCCGGGATCAGACGACCCACGATGACGTTCTCTTTCAGACCGACCAGCGTGTCGCGCTTACCCTGAACCGAAGCTTCGGTCAGAACCCGCGTGGTTTCCTGGAACGACGCTGCAGAGATGAACGAACGTGTCTGCAAGGACGCCTTGGTGATCCCCAGAAGGATCGGCTCGCCCTGTGCCATACGACGACCTTCGGCCGTTGCTTTCTCGTTCGCCGCATCGAACTCAGCTTTGTCGACATGCTCGCCCTTCAAAAGCGTAGTTTCCCCAGAATCCTGGATCTCCCATTTCTGAAGCATCTGACGCACGATGACTTCGATGTGCTTGTCGTTAATCTTAACGCCCTGAAGACGATAAACGTCCTGCACCTCGTCGATCATGTAGTCAGCAAGCGCCTCGACACCCATAATGGACAGGATGTCATGCGGCGCCGGATTGCCGTCCATGATGTAGTCGCCCTTCTGCACGAAGTCGCCTTCTTGCACGGGGATGTGTTTGCCTTTCGGCACCATGTATTCGACTGAATCCGCGCCTTCTTCGGCCGCTTCGATCGAAATCCGGCGCTTGTTCTTATAGTCGCGTCCGAATCTCACATAGCCGTCGATCTCAGCGATAATCGCGTGGTCCTTAGGACGACGTGCCTCGAAGAGTTCAGCAACACGCGGCAGACCACCGGTGATGTCCTTCGTCTTCGCACCTTCACGCGGAATACGCGCAATCACGTCACCCGCCCTCACATCCGAGCCTTCTTCAATCGACAAAATCGCGTCGACCGACATTGGATAGGTGATCGGATTACCGGCTTCGTTGCGCACTGGCTCGCCGTCGCTCCCCACAAGGATCACTTCAGGCTTCAGATCGCTGCCCTTTGGCGCAGAACGCCAGTCAGTCACGATCTTCTGCGTCATGCCGGTTGCGTCATCGGTCTCATCGCGCACCGAAATGCCCGAAACAAGATCAACAAAGCGCACAGCACCCGCCTTTTCGGCGATAATCGGAAGTGTGTACGGGTCCCATTCGAACAACTTGTCGCCGCGCGCTACCGTGTCGCCCTCTTTCGGGAAGACCTTGGTGCCGTACGTCAACTTATGGCTGGCCCGCTCAATGCTATTCTCGTCAATGATGACAAGCTGCATGTTACGACCCATGACGATCTCTTCGCCCGCATCGTTGGCAAGAAGGTTCGAGTTCTTGAACAAGATCTTACCGTCCTGAGACGCTTCAAGGAACGACTGCTGACCACCCTGAGCAATACCGCCGATGTGGAACGTCCGCATCGTCAGCTGCGTGCCTGGTTCACCGATGGACTGAGCCGCGATGATACCGACCGCTTCGCCCTGGTTCACCAAAGTACCACGCGCAAGGTCACGACCATAACACATGGCGCAAACGCCCTCTTCCGCTTCGCAGGTCAATGGTGACCGCATCCGCATTGTCGGAACTTTCGCCCGCTCGACCAGATCAGCTTTACGCTCGTCGATCAGCTCGCCCTTGGTCAACAACACCTCATCGGTGCCAGGAGCCAGTACGTCCTCTGCAGACACACGGCCCAAAATACGCTCACCCAAGGTTGCGACGACTTCACCGTCGTTGATCGCCGGCTCTGCGGTGATCGCAAGTTCGGTGCCACAGTCATGCATACGAACGATGCAATCCTGTGCGACGTCAACAAGACGACGCGTCAGATACCCCGAGTTCGCAGTCTTCAACGCGGTATCCGCAAGACCCTTCCGGGCACCGTGGGTGGAGTTAAAGTACTCAAGAACCGTCAGACCTTCTTTAAAGTTCGAGATGATCGGCGTTTCGATGATCTCACCTGACGGCTTGGCCATCAGACCACGCATACCGCCAAGCTGCTTCATCTGTGCAGGCGAGCCACGCGCACCGGAGTGCGACATCATATAAACGCTGTTCGGTTCTTTCTCGGCGCCGGCATCATCGATCTTAACGGACGAGATTTCGCCCATCATCGCGTCAGCTACGTCATCCGAACACTTCGACCATGCATCGACAACCTTGTTGTACTTCTCACCCTGAGTGATCAGACCGTCCATGTACTGTTTTTCGAACTCTTTGACCTGATCGCGGACCGTATCAACGATAGTCCACTTGCTGTCCGGGATAACCATGTCGTCCTTACCGAACGAAATGCCTGCCTTGAACGCTTCGCGGAAACCCATCGTCATGATGTGGTCACAGAAGATTACAGACTCTTTCTGACCGCAATAACGGTAGACGGTGTCGATGACCTGCTGCACTTCTTTCTTGCGCAGAAGGCGGTTTATCAAGCTGAACGGAGCCTTTGCATTCAGTGGCAAAAGTGCGCCCAGCTTGATGCGACCGGGGGTCGTGTCAAAACGCACGATAACTTCCTGACCTTCGTCGTCGATCTGCTTCACGCGCGCTTTGATCTTGGAGTGCAGGTGCACTTCGCCTGCATCCAATGCATGCTGAACTTCGTCGGCATCGGTGAAGACCATGCCTTCGCCTTTCATGCCCTGGCGCTCCATCGAAACGTAATAGAGACCAAGGATCATGTCCTGCGATGGGACGATGATCGGCGCGCCGTTTGCTGGCGACAGAACGTTGTTCGTCGACATCATCAGAACGCGTGCTTCAAGCTGCGCCTCGAGCGACAGTGGCACGTGCACGGCCATCTGGTCGCCGTCGAAGTCCGCATTGAACGCCGAACAGACGAGCGGATGCAGCTGGATCGCCTTACCTTCGATCAGAACCGGTTCGAACGCCTGAATGCCGAGCCGGTGCAGCGTCGGTGCCCGGTTGAGCATTACCGGGTGTTCGCGGATCACCTCGTCGAGGATATCCCAAACCTCGGGACGTTCTTTCTCGACCAGCTTCTTCGCCTGCTTGACCGTCGACGA
>CAJQNG010000247.1 GCA_905479635.1 uncultured Boseongicola sp.
GAAAACTAAGCCGCGCCGCACTTTATCGTCAAAGCCTGCCCGGCAACGACCAGCACAACCTCATCCGCGATCGCGCCGATGGCCTGGTTAACCACGCCCGCGGCATCCTGAAACTGACGTGCAAGGGCGTTGTCCGGCACAATGCCCGAGCCGACTTCGTTGGTAACCAAAATCACCGGCGCTGTTTGTTGTTCAAGAGACTTAGTCAATATTTGCAAGGACTTACGCCAATCTCCGTCATCCGCCAGCATCTCGTTTGACAACCAAAGCGTCAGACAATCCACCAACCGTGGCCCCGCCCCGTCGGTCTCATCCAAAACCCGAGGCAGATCGCGCGGCTCTTCCAATGTCGTCCAGCCATCGCCGCGCCGGGACAAGTGGTCCGCAATCCGTCGCACCATCTCGTCGTCAAAAGCCTGCGCCGTAGCAATGTAAACCGGATTGCCGCCAAGCGCGCGGATACGATCCTCGGCCCAAGCCGATTTCCCCGACTTCGCGCCGCCTGTCACCAGTATGATCCTGCCCATGCACTTGCCTTCCCCGATAAGGTCAACGTTGCATAACGCCCGCGCCAGTGCCATTCAATCAATGGGTTTGCAGGGGACAGGACATGTCGGCAGCGGCGATGGTGGTGGCATTGGCCACAGAAGGTGCGTTCGGCTGGCCGGACAGGCTATTTCGCACAATCGGCCATCCGGTTTCATGGATCGGTCGACTGATTAATCACATGGATCAGCGCTTTAACCTTCCTGAAGATTCGCCTGCGCAAAAGCGCTCTTGGGGCCGCATTACGCTGGCGATTGTTCTCGCCACTGCCATCCTCCCGACTGCCCTCATCGCGGCGATCCTTCCCGACGGACTGATCGGTATTCTTCTGACCGGCCTCTTCGCCGCCCCGCTGGTCGCATCCCGCAGCATGTACAGCCACGTCACCGATGTTGCGGCCCCGCTCAAAGCCGGAGATCTAGCGGCCGCGCGCATTGCCGTCGCCCGTATCGTCGGTCGCAACCCGGATGCGCTCGACACCGAAGGTATCGCACGCGCGTCAATTGAAAGCCTCGCTGAAAACACCTCCGACGGGATCGTCGCGCCGGTCTTTTGGGGCGTTCTTTTCGGCCTGCCCGGCATCGCCGCATACAAGGCAATCAACACCGCCGACAGCATGATTGCCCACAAAAACGAGCGTCACATCGACTTTGGCCGTTCCGCCGCCAGCCTTGACGACATCGCAAATTGGGTGCCAGCCCGCCTGACCGCGATGTTGTTTTCCGTCGTGCAACCGAACCCAGTTCGCGCCCTTACCGTTACGTTTAGGGATGCAACAACCCACCGGTCCCCCAACGCAGGCTGGCCCGAGGCGGCCATGGCCGGAGCGCTCGATGTGTGCCTATCCGGACCGCGCCTTTATCCCGAAGGCCCAAGCGACGATCCGTTCTTAAACGAGGACGCGCCCGACCCAACGCCTGCCGATATAGATCGCGCACTTCACCTCTATTTGCGCGCAGTGGGGCTTCTCGCAGCGCTCTTGATCGTCATCGCAATTCTATGACAACGCCGCGCGATCACGGCGGAGACATGGGGCTTGCTATCAATTCATTCGGTGGGATCGAAGCCGACTGGATCGATCTTTCTACCGGAATCAACAGAGCGCCCTACCCTATTGATAACGTGGATAATAATTCATGGCGCTCGCTTCCCAGATCAGATGCACATGCCCGCCTCCTAGATGCTGCCCGCATAGAATATGACACAGATTGGCCCCTTGTCGCACTTCCCGGCGCGCAGGCCGCAATCCAACTTTTGCCGCACCTAAGAATCCGCGGAGCCGCACGCATCCTTGCGCCCACCTACAACGAGTTCGAAGCCGCGCTGACAAACGTGGGGTGGCATGTCGATCAGGTGCCGGATGTCGCCGGATTAACTGGCGCAAACCTCGCGGTTGTCGTCAACCCAAACAACCCGACCGGCACGGTTTTCACGCAGGAAATGCTGTCTGACATCGCCCGATCTGTCGACCTCTTGGTCGTCGACGAAAGCTTTGCGGATGCGACGCCGGAACGCTCTCTCCTTTCCCATCCCACGCCGCAGAATGTAATTGTGTTGCGCTCCTTCGGAAAGTTTTTTGGCCTTGCCGGTCTTCGCCTCGGCTTTGCGGCTGGCCCACGCGATCTCATCGAAAAAATGACCGCGGCCGCTGGTCCGTGGTGCGTCTCTGGACCAGCGTTGGAAATTGGCGCACGGGCGTTCGCGGACACAAGCTGGCAGGCCGAAACCCGCGCCCGCCTCGCCACCGAAACCGCCCGCATCGACGCCATTGCCGTCGCCGCTAGTTGGCAATGTATTGGCGGAACTGCGCTGTTCAGATTGTACGAAACCTCGGACGCAAAAGCGGCCCAAGACACCCTTGCCCGCGCTCAAATCTGGAGCCGGATTTTCCCCTATTCCGACAGCTGGATCCGCCTCGGTCTTCCCGGTAATTCGTCCGAGTGGCAAAGGCTGGAGGCTGCGTTAACCTAGACCTCACCAGCCGCAGCAAAAAGTTCATCAATCTTAACGTGCGCTTCCAAATGCGCCGCCAAATCATCCAGAACGCGGTCCACATCAGCCCCATATTGCGTGCCGGACGCCGCAATGCCGCGCGCATTCAACCATGCCGCGCGAAATGCATCGTCAGAAAACAGCCCGTGCAAATATGTCCCAGAGACCCGCCCGTCCGCAGACACTGCACCATCCGGCACGCCGCCGATCTTGGCAAATGGCCGCTCTGTATCGGCCCCTTGAGTTACCCCGATATGAATTTCATATCCATCAAACGCCACGCCGCTCGCTGCGTGCGTCGCCCGCGCACGTGTCAAAAACTTCGATGGCGACATCACCGTCTCGACATCCAACAATCCGAGCCCATCAACGGATGCAGCCTGACCATCCAGCCCATCAGGATCATGCAACCGAACCCCAAGCATCTGATATCCCCCACAGATCCCAAGAACATGGCCCCCACGCCGCACGTGCGCCTTTAAGTCAACATCCCACCCCTGCGCGCGGAAAAACGCCAAGTCACCCAGCGTCGACTTGGTCCCCGGCAAGATCACAAGGTCCGCATCGCCCGGCAAGGCCCGCCCCGGCGGCACCATTGTCAGCCGCACGGACGGCTCGGCCAAAAGCGGATCCAAATCGTCAAAATTCGCAATCCTGCTAAGCATTGGGCAGGCGATATGAAACGCACCGTCACCTGCGTTTTGCTCCAAATCGACGGCATCCTCGGCGGGCAGCATCCCAATATCATTGAACCACGGGATTACGCCGAACCCCGGCCATCCAGTGCGATTTTCAATTCCATCATAGCCCTCGTCAAAAAGCCTTGGATCACCGCGAAACTTGTTGATCAGAAAACCGCGGATCATCTCGAGATCTTCTGCCTCCAGCACCGCCTGCGTCCCGACAATCTGGGCAATCACACCGCCGCGGTCGATATCGCCCAGCAGCAAAACCGGAACATTCGCAGCAACAGCGAACCCCATATTCGCAATGTCGCCTTCACGAAGGTTAATCTCGGCCGGGCTTCCCGCGCCTTCGACCAGCACCAGATCAGCGCCGTCACAAACATGTGCAAAACTCTCTAAGACAGCGGGCATCAAATCCGCCTTTGCCCCGCCGAAATCCCGCGCTTGGAGTGGCCCACGCACTTGCCCCTGCACCACGACCTGACACCCGGTATCGCTTTCCGGCTTCAACAAAACGGGGTTCATATGGACCGACATCGGCACCCGACACGCCAATGCCTGCAAGGCTTGCGCTCGACCAATCTCACCGCCATCATCTGTGACGGCGGCGTTGTTCGACATGTTTTGCGGCTTGAAAGGCCTGACCGTAAGGCCTCGGTTCGCCGCCACGCGACACAGCCCCGCAACGATCACCGACTTGCCCACATTCGAGCCCGTCCCCTGCACCATCAGCGCGCGAGGCATGGGCCTAAAACTCCACTCCGGGCTGCGCCTTCACACCCTGAGTTCGGAACGGATGCTTCACTTCCTTAACCTCTGTTACCAAATCCGCGATGTCGATTAACACGTCTTTGCCGCTTCGCCCCGTCAGGATTACATGGGTCATCGCGGGCTTTTCGTTGACCAGAAAATCCGCAACATCCTCGACATCCAAGTAGTCATATCGAAGCGCAATATTGATTTCGTCCAAAAGCACCATCTGGTTGCGTTCATCTCGGATCAGCTCTTTCGCCTTTTCCCATGCAGCCTCGGCCATGACAATATCCCGCTCCCGGTCCTGTGTTTCCCAGGTAAATCCCTCACCCATCACATGCACCGGGCATTCGTCGGCAAACTTGGCCTTCAGCAAATCACGCTCGGCCGATTGCATAGAGCCTTTGATAAACTGCACTACGGCGCAGGGCATTCCATGCCCGATCGAGCGGAAAATCATCCCAAATCCTGACGACGACTTGCCCTTGCCGTTCCCGGTCAAAACAATGATCAGCCCCTTCTCGACGGTCTTGGTTTCCATGATCCGATCACGGGCGGCCTTGATCTTTTGCATCCGCGCCTTGTGGCGGGCATTGATGTCAACTTCGTCGGTCATGGCGGCGTCCTTTGGTTGCGGCGCGTGGCACAAATTCGTAAGCAGGCTTGACCGTTCATGCAGGAAAAGCCGTGACAGACCAAACGACATTCGCCACCGATCTTCAACGCAAGATCGACATGAAGACCAAGCCTTTGGGCGCGCTTGGCCGGATTGAGGATCTCGCCGTGCAGATCGCCATGGTGCAAGGCAGTCTGTCACCCAGAATGGATAACTGTCAGCTTACGATCTTTGCCGCCGACCACGGGATTGCCGCCGCTGGCGTTTCGGCCTTTCCCCAAGAAGTCACTCGGCAGATGGTGTTGAATTTCCTCGGTAAAGGGGCAGCGGCAAACGTCTTTGCAGCCAGCACCGGTGCTGCGTTGCGCGTCGTGGATGCGGGCGTCGCTGGAGAGCCCTTCAACGATCCAAACCTCATCGACCGCCGTATTGCTCCGGCCACGTTAAACTTCCTTAACGGACCTGCGATGACGTTGGATCAAGCCGATGAGGCACTTGAAAAGGGGCGCGTGCTTGGCGCTGACGGAGACTGGGACGCCGTCGCCTTTGGCGAAATGGGCATCGCCAACACCTCTTCCGCCGCGATGCTCGCCCACAAAATCACCAAAGTCGGCCTTGATGTTCTGACAGGGCGCGGCACCGGACTTGATGACCCTGGCCTGTCCGCGAAAGAGGAAATTCTCACCCAAGCCGCCGCGCGCACTGGCCCCTTGGACGCGAAAACGGCGCTGTTAGAATACGGCGGGTTCGAGATTGCGATGATGACCGGGGCCATGCTTGGCGCGGCCGACGCTCGCCGCGTCATTCTGGTTGATGGCTTCATTGCCACGGCCGCAGCATTGGTCGCGACGCGCCTCAATCCAGGCGTGCGACAATCTATGGTCTTCGCCCACAAAAGTCAGGAACAGGGCCACGCCGCTATGCTTTCCGCTCTCGATGCCGCGCCGCTTTTGGATCTGCAATTGCGGCTTGGCGAAGGCACCGGCGCGCTTTTGGCGTGGCCGCTCGTTCAGGCCGCCGCGCGGATGTTAACCGATATGGCCAGCTTTGAAGATGCCGGAATTTCGGGGCCAGCATGACAAACGCACAGGTGGAACTGGTGCTTGCGGCGGGCTTTCTGACCCGTCTCCGGCTGCCGCCCGTCGCCCATTCTGACGCCGCCATGGCGCGCGCTGTGCGGTGGTACCCGACCGTCGGTCTCGCCATCGGAGTTGCGCTTGCTGCGCTGTTTTGGGGCCTGTCTCTCATCATCCCGCAAGCCCTCGCAACGCTGTTAACCATCGCCGCAGGTATGCTCTTGACGGGCGCTCTTCATGAGGACGGGCTTGCCGATGTCGCCGATGGATTGGGCGGCAGCGGCGACCGAGATCGCGCCCTTGAGATCATGCACGACAGCCGCATTGGCAGCTATGGAGTTCTCGCTTTAGGTCTGACGCTCGCGATCAAAATTACCGCACTGACGATGTTGCCGCTGACTTCAGCGCTCGTCGCTATCATCGCCGGTCACGGATTGGGGCGCTTTGCAATGGCGTGGCTCATGGCACACCTGCCTTATGCCCGGTCCGGTGGCGCGGCTGGCTTCATGGCAGGCGCTCCGAAAGGCACCGATGCTGCGCTCTGGGTTGGCGCCGCGATCGCAATTGCGCTTATTCTCACCATCGGGATCACCCCCGCAATCGCCGTTGTCCTGGCGCTGATGGCCCTCCTTGCCCTAGTAGCGCGCCGTCTAAAAGCACGCCTCGGCGGATACACTGGCGACGCGCTCGGCGCGGTCGAGCAACTGACTGAAGCGCTGATCCCGCTCGTCCTCCTCGCATGCCTCTGATCTTCCTGCGTCACAGCCAACCCGCCGCACCCGACGGGCTTTGTTATGGCCGCACCGATCTTGATCTGGCCCCCGGACTTAACGCCGTCGCAAACCGCCTGGCCGAAACCTTGCCGCACATCACACAGATTGCCACAAGCCCTCTCAGCCGCTGCCAAAAGCTTGCAACAGCCATAGCAACAAGGCGAAGCGTCCCGGTCATTGAGGACCCCAACCTGATCGAAATGGACTTCGGAGATTGGGAAAATACGCGGTGGAACGACATCCCCCGCGCCGAACTTGACACATGGGCCGACGATTTCTTCCACGCCCGCCCCCACGGTGGCGAGAGCGTCGCTATGCTTCAAAATCGCACCCGAAATGCTTTGGCGAACCGCGACCGCGAACCAACGCTTTGGGTCAGCCACGCAGGCGTCTACCGCGCCCTTATGGCCGAAACCGACCACGTTGACCCGTGGAACGCCCGCATCGAGTTCGCGCAGTTCGAAACGTTGCCAATTCCTTAAAAGCGCACCTTCAAACTTTCAAAAACCAAATCTACCGCTCGGCCAACCAGTCCGAAACACCCTGCGCCACCGCCGCGAATACGCAAGCCCCAACCGCCTCTCCAATACCCGTATGCATCCCTGCGAATCCACTTTTCCCGACCGGAGATGTCACCACAAGGCAATCCGTTCCGGTCCCCGTCGCAACGCCAGCTTCGACCGGGATTCCGGCCTCCATAACCGCAGCAGTGCGCGCCGATGCGGCAATCGACAGGGCTTCGATCCGCGCTGTTGGCGTCAAACCTTCGGACACTGCGACCACCACATTGATTGTCCCATAACTGCCGTCTGGCAAGTCGCGCCGCGTGCCGATGCGTTCGGCATTCGACAAGCCAACGGTCGCCACAGCCTCGGCCACGACACCGTCCACGACCGCACGCCGATGCACAAAGCGATCGACATTGCGCGAGGTCAGCATTGCCACCGCATCCCTCGATCCGACCTCGCCTGCCAACCAGCCCACCGCGTCAAAATCCTGCGTAAAGTCCTGGTCGCGCACCTCACGCCAAAGCACACAGTCGCACGCGACATCACCCGGCCGGTACGGTGCGAAACTCAACGCCCGCCATGTCGCGGGCAGCGCAACCGTTAACCACGGCCGGTCCACTCGTACACTCAACAGATCAGACGTCATTCCAACGTCTCACGCAGGGCCACCATTTGGTCCAATGCCCTCAACGTCAAAGGCGTCCCACAGACCCATTCCGGCCCACTTGCCACACGCGGAATGCCGTCCAACGCGGGATGCGCCATGATCTCTTCCGACCGCGACGCCGCCGGATAGGGCTGCGCCGACACCAAAACATCCGGGCGGTTCAACAACAGCTCTTCCAACGACAAGCGTCCACCGCCGCTACGCCCCAAACGCTCGGCAAGGTTCGCAAAACCCGCCTTCGTCACGATGTCATGGCTTAACGTTCCCGCCCCAAGAGAGTACCCGTTCGCAAAGAAAAATGCAGCCTCGGGCACCCCTTCATCAGTCACGTTTGAAATCGTATCAAGCCGCGCTTCGACCTCACGCGCAAGGATGTCTGCCGTCGCCACCCGCCCAAGCGCCGCGCCCATCTGGCGCACGACATCCGGGATGTCCGACAACTGCGATACGATTGGGAACTGCACAACTTCGATCCCAAGATCGCGCAACATCTGGACGGCAAAGGGATCAGTATAGGTGCCGCCCAGAACCAGATCTGGCGCGAGCGCAAAGACTTCTTCCGCGATCCCTGCGTTGATCGGGTAGGCCGCCGCTTCGGCCGACATTGCGGACGACACCGGGTCCAGCGCTATCCGGCTGACCGACACCAACTGCCCCGGAGCTGCCAACATCATCGCCAATTGATCGGTGCAAAGGTTCATCGAAACGACCCGGCCCGGCGCATCCGCAGCCCAAACCGGAAGAGCCCCGGCGAGATATCCCGCCAAGGCCAGTGTTTTCAGAATGGATTTAGAACGACGCACGAAGCCCCACGAAGACGGATAGACCGGCGGAATTGTACCCCGGAACGGACTCGTAATCCTCGTCAAAAATGTTCTCGATCCGCAAAAATGCATCCCTGTCTTCGCCAAGGCTTTGTGTGAACGTCACATTTGCCAAGGTATAGTCGTCCATCGGTGCGCCAAAGTTGACCGTATCGCGCACGGACCGCACATCAAACGTCCCGGTGAGAGTGTCGCTTAATGCGCCCGATACACCCAAAGTCACGTCATGGCGCGGCACACGGCTTAACCGGCTGCCCTCGGTCGCAGCATTCGTGAAGGTGTAGTTGGCAAACACATCTGCCGCTCCAATTGTCCATTCGGCCGAAAGTTCGACACCTTTGCTGATCGTGGTGCCCGGCGCTTGGAAATAGGCGCCAAAAGGGCGCGCGGCGGTTACTGCCGTGCCGTCAAACCCGATCAAATCCTGAATTTCGGTGTAAAACAGCGTGGCTCCATAAGACGCATTCTCATAGGCGGCTTCGATCCCAAGATCCGCACTTCGGCTTGTTTCGGGCTGCAGTTCCACAACCTCCGGCGAATATGGACCAAAGCGCTCGTAAAGCGAGGGCGCACGATAGCCGTTCCCGATCGACGCCTTATACGTCAGTGCGCCCGCCCCGCGGTGAACCACGGCAACGCGCCCGGTCGTCTGATCATCAAAATCGGAATAGACGTCGTGGCGCAATCCCAGCGTCACGTCCGTGGAACTGGACAGCGCATAAAGCAGTTCGCCAAATACCGCGCCGTTTGACGCATCGGACGCGGTGCCATCCAATGTCGAGCTCTCCTCGCTCCAATCCGCGCCGAAAGCGAGCGAAACCGCCCCGGACAGATCCGTGTTTCCAAGGTAAACCGCCTTCACACGCTCACCGACGAAATTGTTGGTAAAGGGTGAAAACAGGTCATTCCGTTCGTTCTCAAAATACGAAAGGGACAATTCGTGATCGATCGCCCCGCCAGAGATCTCGGCAAATGCGCGCAGACCCGTGCGGGTCTCATCCAATTGCGCCAAGGGGTCAGTATCCGACTGATCAAACTCTGACGATCCATCCGTATAAAGTCCCGTCAAACCAACCGTCACCGCGTCCGTCAGATTGCGTCGAATTGCCAGGCTCAACTCAGTTTGATCGAACCCATCGGCGTCGTCATTTCCGGGACGCGCCGTAAAGCCATCGCTATGAACGCGCGACATTGTCGCAGCAATTTCACCGCTTTCATCACGAAATCCAAAGCTCAAGCTTGCGTTGGCCGTGCCAAAGCTGCCGACCGCAAGCGACGATTGCCCCGAACGTCCATCCACGTCGGGACGCCACGTTGTAATGCTCACCGCTCCGGCAATCGCGTCCGATCCGTAGACCGTCGTCTGCGTACCCTTCGCCAGTTCGATCCGGCTTGGCACTCCTTGCGTAAACGTGCCGAAATTGAACGTGTTCTGAATGCGCGACGGGTCCGTGACTTCGATCCCGTCGATGGTCACGCCGATGTATTTCCCATCCAGACCACGCACCCGGATCACACTTGATGTTCCAAGCCCACCATTCGATGTCACGCTCACGCCCGGCAAACGATCAAGCGCACCTTCCACGCCAACTTCCGACCCCGCCAAATCGTCGGCGTCCAACACTTCGACCGTTGATCCAGTCCGGTTTACTTCGACCGGGAACAAGCCCGAAAAGATAAACGCTTCGTCCAACTCAATGACGTCCTGCGACCACACCGTCTGCGGCGCAATCACTGCGACAATTAACAAAAGGATAGACTTCACGCCCATATCCTTACTCCAATGCATTCAGGCAGCACATTTTGCGCGCCCGTTTTCGATTTAAGTCATTGGAAAGTAAGTGCTTTCCGCAAACGGCAAAATCACCGCTGCGGACAGCCGCTGCTTGACCTCACCCCGAGGACAAACTGGGTGACAACCTTGGCAGGTCTCCTGACTTCGCGGGTCCTCGCTAGAGCCTGCCTTCCCAGGACATGTGTCCCAGTGGCGCGATCAGCCGTCGCTCGCCGCTTACAGTTGCGGGGGCAGCCGCGGATTAAGGCACAATCGCCCGCACCGCGTTCCCTTTTCACCACCGTATCGAAACACAGCGGAACCAAAGCCCTTCTCGCCTAGGCCCGCGTCCGTTGCCTGTCAAGAACAGGTGGCCGTTTGCACCGCAATTTTGCTATGTCGTCCGCAAAGCTGCAACCCGTGCTGCAAGACGCGCCAACATCTCGTCCAGTACTGTCGAAGCCGTCTGCGATCCGTCTGCTTCGACATAGCACCGTAGCTCGGGCGCGTTACCGGAGGGCCGGATCGTCAGGATTACACCGGCGTCCAGCGTCATCCGCGCCCCATCCGTCGTATCAATCGCCGCGATGGCCCCCAATTCAGGTGGGATCAGACCTGATCCACCCGCCAAAACCTCCGCCACAATCACCGCCGACACGTCGGACGGCACGTCCGTCAGCCGATCCGTCGCGGTTCGCCGTCCAGGCAATCTCAAAACCAGCTCCGACACGGATCGCCCCGCAGCGGCCACCAAAACCGCGACAATCGGCAGAACCGCGTCTCGCGTCATCAAAGGCGGCAATCGGCGTCCGTCCAGTTCCGCCTCAAACCCCAAAAGAACCCCGCCGTTTGGCTCGTAACCGATCACAGATCGCGCCCCGTCGGTGATCCGGTCTTGCATCATTTCAATGACATAGGGTGACCCAATCCGACACCGCGAGACCTCTAGAAAATGCCCCATCGCCTCAACCATCGTATTGGCCGAAACCGTTGTGACGATGTCACGCGCACCCAAAGCCCGCGCCGTAAGCGGCCCCAGAATGTCCCCAGGCACACACAGGCCTGCTTCGTCCGCCAGAAGCGGGCGATCCGCGTCGCCGTCTGTCGAAACCACCGCGTCCAACCGATGCGCGGCCGCCCAGCCCGCCAGTTGATCGCGCACAACGCCGCTGATGGCCTCGGTATCGACCGCCACGAAGGTCTCTGAGCGGCCAAGCGCGACCACGTCCGCCCCAAGCCCTGTCAATATTTCCGGCAAGACTTGCCGCGCAGCCGAACTGTGTTCCCAGACCCCGATCCGCTGCCCCTTCAATGCCCCGGACGCAAAAAACTCTAGATAACGGGCGATATAGGCCGCCGCCGCGCCGCATTTCTCGATCTTGGCAGGACGGGCTTCGTGCGCAACTCGCGGCCCCTCAAGTGCCTGTAAAAGCGCCGTCTCATCCGCCTTGGTGAACTCACCGTCGCGGGTGTAAAATTTCAGTCCATTGCGATTCGCCGGGATGTGCGACCCCGTCACCATTACCCCTGGCGCCCCGCGCGCGGCGCATTCCAGGGCAAGCGCCGGCGTCGGCACCACCCCGCAATCCAGAACCCGCAGGCCCGCAAGGGCTGCGCCTTCTGCCACCGCACGTAATATCCGGGGTGACGAAGCGCGTAAATCGCGCCCCACAACCAGCACACCATCATGCGGAAATACCTGAACAAATGCAAAGACATAGCGGCGAACGACATCGTCGCTCAGATCATCCGCCAAGCCGCGCAATCCAGAGGTTCCAAACTTCACCAAGACATCACGTCCTTTCCGTACCTACGCGATTATACCTAACCCAGAATATGCCGCCAGTTCGATCTGGTGACCCGCACCGATCCCCCCTAATCTCTCCTGAAATCAAACGGGGGTAAACTATGACATCCATTCTTATCATCGGCGGCGGCGGCATGGTCGGCCAGAAGCTTAGCCACGCACTTGCAGCCACGCCGCTTACAGGGCCCGACGACGCAGTCACGCTTTTCGACCTTGGTTTCGCCGAAAACGGAGCCCCCGCCACGACCCGCGTCACAGGCAACGTGACTGATGACGCCCTTGTGGCATCCCTTGTCGCAAAGCGCCCCGATGTGATTTTTCATCTGGCCTCCATCGTCTCGGGCGAGGCAGAAACCGATTTCGACCTTGGCTGGACAGTGAATGGTCGCGCCTTCTGGAATTTCCTCGAAACGGTCCGCGCCGAACACATGGCGTCGGGCGGCATCTATCGCCCCCGCGTGGTCTTCACCTCATCTATCGCTGTTTTCGGAGCCCCCTACCCTGACAAGATTGACGACACATTCCTGTGTGCGCCGCAAACATCCTACGGGGCGCAAAAGGCAATTTCGGAGCTCATGCTTTCCGACTTTAGCCGCAAGGGTTTTCTTGACGGTTTGTCCATCCGCCTGCCCACAATCTGCGTGCGCCCCGGCAAACCAAACAAGGCGGCCTCAAGCTTTTTCTCCGGCATCATCCGCGAACCATTGAACGGACACGAAGCGATCCTGCCCGTCACCTCAGATGTGCGCCACTGGCACGCCTCGCCGCGCGCCGCCGCGCGTTTCCTGCGCCATGCCGGTACGATCGACCTTGAACAGGTCGGGTCACGTCGCGCCCTTAACCTGCCGGGCGTCAGCTGCACCGTTGAAGAGCAAATCGAAGCCCTGCGCGAGATTGCGGGCAACGATGTGGTCGCTCTGATAAAGCACCAGCCCGACGCCGCAGTCGCTAAAATCGTTGCGGGATGGCCTCGCGATTTCGCACCGGAACGCGCCAAGGCCCTTGGTTTCAGGGCAGAATCAAACTTCCACGACATCATCAACACCTATATCGAGGAAGACTTGCCAAAATCCTAAAACGAAAAGCGCGCGGTCCGATAAACCGCGCGCCTTCCTCTTACCGCAACTGCCCGTAGGTCTTACTTCGACAGGCTTTGCGCCAATCGCATCAGCGTCACAGCTTCCGCGCGATAGCCAAACGCATCTTCACCGCGCGCATCCGTCGCCAAGGAAATCGCCTCGCCCCAGCTCCACGCGCCAAGATAATCGCCGCCCCGCAATAGCTGTCCGAAACCCGCCATCGCAACCGAGAACTGCGCATCCAAGCCAGCCTCGCCTTGCCCCGGCAAGATCGGCTCTTCAATCAACCGGCTTACGCTTTCGCCCGGCATTTTGTAGCGCATCTTAAAGTACCCAAGTTCGCCTGCCTCACCTATGGCTTCGCCATCTCCATACCGAAGCGGCCCCGTGCGCACCGCATCGGATCCGACCGGCGTCACCTCATAAATCGCCGTCACCGAATGACCCGCACCAATCTCGCCCGCGTCGATGCGATCATTGTTGAAATCCTCACGACGAAGCGCGCGGGTTTCGTACCCAATCAGCCGATATTCCGCAATTTCAGCCGGGTTGAACTCGATCTGTATCTTCACGTCATTGGCAATCGGGAACAAAGCCCCGGTCAGCTGATCAACCAGCACCTTGCGCGCCTCGGACAGAGTATCAATATAGGCCGCCGTCCCGTTGCCGTTCTGCGCAAGCGCCTGCATCGTTGCATCGTCGAGGTTCCCACGCCCAAAGCCCAAAACACTCAAATACGTGCCGCTTTCGCGCTTGTCCGCAATGAAATCCTTTAATGCCTCTGGATCAGACAGCCCCACGTTGAAATCGCCGTCCGTGGCCAAAATAACCCGCGTCACCTCGCCGTCCCCGGCCATGGCTTCCGCCACTTGATAGGCCTGTTGCAACCCGGCCTGACCCGCAGTCGAGCCCCCCGCCGCAAGCCGATCCAACGCATCCAAAATCGTTGAGCGTTCGGCAGCGCGCGTTGGCTCCAGAACCTGCCCGGCGGATCCGGCATAGGTCACGATCGAAACCTCATCTTCGGGGCGCAATTCTGCCAGCATCAATCGAAACGACTGCTTCAAAAGCGGCAGCTTGTTCGCATCCTGCATCGACCCCGATGTGTCGATCAGGAACACAAGGTTCAGCGCCGGGCGATCTTCCACCAAAGGCAGATCACCTTGAATGCCGATATGCACCAAATTGGTGCCAGCGTTCCAAGGGCTGGGCATCACGGTGATCGTAGGTTCAAACGGGTCCGGACCATTCGATTCCGCATAGGCATAAGGGAAATAGTTTACCATTTCCTCAACGCGCACGGCCTCACGCGGCGGCATCATGCCCCGCGTCAGCGACGACCGCACGACCGCATAAGAGGCCGTATCCGCATCAATCGAGAACGTCGAAACCGGTTCATCTGCTGTTATTTTCAAAGGCGATGTCTCGGCATTGGCGAAGGCTTCGGTATCACCCTCCGGAATGACAATAGCATCGCTCGGCACCACCAATCGCTTCGCGTCAGGCGCAACCAAAAGTTGCTCTGCCGACCGGTTGGCG
>CAJQNG010000248.1 GCA_905479635.1 uncultured Boseongicola sp.
GGCGGCGCTGTGCAGCGCGCGGTGCGGCGTCTACCGGATGAGGATTTTGCTCGGATTGTGGGACTGGGGCTTCCTGATGACCTCGAGAGGCAAGAGGCAACACGATACGACCCGAAGGGGTCCGAGGTGGCCGAGGACGCAGCGATCTTTGAGCGACCGGTCCTGGAACGGCTCACACGGCGCCCATACCGGGATGTCGCGTTTCGCCGGAAAGTGCGCGAGGCTTACGACTACCGCTGTGCCATGTCCGGGCTGATGCTCAGAAACGGCGGCGGGCGTCCGGAAGTACAAGCAGCCCATATCCGCCCCGTCGAACATGACGGCAGCGACACCGTAAGGAACGGGCTGGCGCTTTCAGGCACTTTGCATTGGATGTTCGATCGTGGGCTGATCTCGGTCGCCAATGACGGCGCGACGATCCTCGTGTCGCGGAATAAAGTGCCGGGTGCCGTTGTTGATCGGCTTTTGCGTCCGGATAGAAAGATCTGGATGCCTGAAGACAAAAGAAACTGGCCGCATCCGGCAAATCTTGCGTGGCATCGTGAGAACATCTTTGGTCAAATGCCAGCCGATGGTCCCGCTCCTTGGAATTGAATACTAACGTGCCAGTATGAAAAAAATAATTTCCCAAGGCATATCGAAAGTCTTTGGCCGTGACTGGCCACAGAAGATTGAAAAACCAAGGGCTGATCCGCCGCTCAATAGCGGTATTCAAATGCCGCGTGACCCATCCGAAATCTTGTCGCGCTGCCTGTCGATTGATCTTGAGGTCGATCCCAAAAATGCCCGGATATTTGCCTTTGCCGCCGTGCCGGAAGGTGAAGTTGAGGGGATTTTTCATCAGAAAGGTGACCCCAGGGCCGCGCTGGAAAAGCTCGACCTATACTGCGCGGGCTTCGCGCATGTCATCGGGCACAATATTTTGCGCCACGATTTACCACATCTCATGGCGGTGTCGCCGCGGTTTGCCAAGCTCGCAGACGGGCCGATTGACACGCTGTGGCTGAACCCCTTGGCGTTTCCGCGCAATCCCTATCACCATCTGGTAAAACATTACCACGATGGGCGGCTTCAAAGTGGTCATGTCAACGATCCCGAGTTCGACGCGCGTCTTGTGTTTAAGGTCCTGCGCAACCAGATTGAGGCCTTCGTATCACTGAATACGTCGTCGCCAGAAATGATGCTGACCTATCACTGGCTTTGCTGCCGTGGGCCCAACAACAACGGGTTTGATCGGTTGTTCAGCGACGTGCGCGGGGCGTCCATTCCGACGGAAGCGGAAGCGCTTGGGGCCATCCGGACGCTGCTAAAAGTGGCGGCCTGCGGCGCGCAGGTAGACGCGGTGCTCGAGCGGCTACAGGACACTGGGCTGGGCTGGCCAATGGCATATGCCCTAGCCTGGATTTCGGTCGCGGGTGGGGATTCTGTCATGCCGCCCTGGGTGCGGGCGCAGTTCCGGGACGCAGCACAGCTTGTCAAAGACCTAAGGGACACGAATTGTCGTGATCCGCATTGTGCCTATTGCGCAGAGCATAACAATCCGGCCCGTGCACTCGAACGCTGGTTCGGCTTCCCGAGTTTCCGCCCAGAACCAGTCGACGAGGACGGACATCCGCTGCAGGAGAAGATCGTGGCGACGGCCATGGATGGCGACCATTTGCTGGGCATCCTGCCGACGGGCACGGGCAAATCCATCTGTTACCAGATCCCCGCGCTGTCCCGGTATGACAAGACCGGGGCCTTGACGGTCGTCATATCGCCGCTTGTCGCGCTAATGGCGGACCAGGTTCAGGGCTTGGTGCTGGCCGGAATTTCGTCGGCGGTTACGATTAACGGGCTATTATCTTTGCCCGAGCGTCAGGATGCGCTCGACAAGGTTCGGCTTGGGGATGCTGCGATCCTGCTGATTTCGCCCGAACAACTGCGCAGCACAACTGTCCGGTCCGTCTTGGCGCAGCGTGAGGTGGGGTTATGGGTGCTGGACGAGGCGCACTGCGTGTCCAAGTGGGGGCACGATTTCCGGCCCGACTATCGCTACGTTTCGCGGTTTATCAAGGAAAGCTCCGGATACGGACCTGCCCCGGTACTTTGTTTGACCGCAACGGCAAAGCCGGACGTCGTGCAGGACATCCGCAGTCATTTCAAAGAGCGGTTGGGGGCCGAGTTAACGCTAATCGATGGCGGCGCATCGCGGTCGAACCTGAGCTTTCAGGTACTGCCAACGCAGCGGGCAACCAAGATGACGGATATCCTCGACACGATCGAGTCCCTCCTCCCCCGCGAGGGCGTCTCGGGAGCGGTCGTCTATTGTGCGACCCGAAGCGCCACCGAGCGTGTGGCAGGGTTTTTAAAACAACAGGGCATTGCCGCCGAGCGGTATCATGCGGGCCTTAGCGCCGATGACAAGCGTGAGATCCAAGAGGATTTTCGCGTAGGAAATCTGCGCGTCATCGCGGCTACCAATGCCTTTGGGATGGGGGTCGACAAGCCAGACGTCAGACTGGTGATCCACGGGGATGTGCCGGGGTCGCTGGAGAACTACTTACAAGAGGCGGGGCGCGCCGGACGGGACCGCGAACCTGCACACTGCGTTCTTCTGTTCAATACTGAAGACGTCGATCGCCAGTTCAGCCTCAGCGCGCGGTCTCGGCTTGCGCAGCATGAAATCGGCGCGATCCTGAAAGCGCTTCGGCGCCTGGACACTCGGACCGGAAGGGGTGGCGAAATTGTCGCCACCCCCGGTGAGATCGTTCACGAGGAGAAAGAACGGGATTTCCAGCGAGACAGCAATACTGACGATACGCGGGTTAAGACAGCTGTTGCTTGGCTGGAAGAGGCGCACCTCCTGAACCGCGAAGAAAACCGGGTGCAGGTGTTTCCCGCCTCGTTGCGGGTACGGAGTATGCAGGAGGTCCGCGAAATTCTTGCATCTGCCGAGATCACCGAACGTCGGCGCAAGGACCTGGCCGCCATCGTGCAACATATTATCAACGCGCCGCAGGAAGAGGGGATCACCACGGACGAGCTTTGCGGGGTCAGTGGGCTGACGGTGTCGGGCGTGCGCAAGGCCTTGGCAGACCTCGAAGCTTTGGGGATTGCAAAGGATGATACAAACATCACCATCTTCGTGCATGTGCGTATTGAGAATGCCTCGCCGAAACGTTTCGAAGTGGCGTCCAAGTTGGAAGCAGACCTGATTTCGATCCTGAGAGAGCAGGCACCAGACACGGAAATCGACGAGGCATGGCCCTGCCATCTGGCCTCGGTGGCGCAGGCCCTGCGGGAGCTGGGACACGCCTCAGTGCGGCCGGATATTGTCGAAGGGGTGCTCCGTGGAATTGCGCAGGATGGCCGCGACATGGATGGCGGCAAAGGCAATATCGGCCTGCGCAAAGTGTCCAAAGGCAGTC
>CAJQNG010000249.1 GCA_905479635.1 uncultured Boseongicola sp.
TCATCGGCAACCCGCGTGTCACCTCATACGCTAATAAGTGGCTGATTTCGCGTAAAAGCTGGCGAAACACCGCCGTAGACGTGTCTTTATCCCGCATTAGGCTCAGCTTGTGCTGAACAAGCGGATGGTCGACGACAGTCAAGTGCTGGCTCATGATGGCTCCAGTCGTTTTAAAAGTTTCGCTTTCGTTTGCGCGTCGCAAAACGCAGCCTCCAGACTGGTACGGGCGATCTCGTCGAAGACCCCCTCGTCCCACTCAAAGGCATCTGCCAAACGGTTGTATTCATTCACCATCGTCGTGTGGAAGAACGGCGGGTCATCGGTCGAGACCGTCACCTTCACGCCCCGCTCCCTAAGACGATGGATCGGGTGAGAGTGCCAGTCAGGATAAACACCCAAGACCACGTTTGACCCCGGACAGACCTCAAGAACAATCCCGTCTTTCACCAAACGGTCCACCAAAGTCAGGTCTTCGATCGCGCGCGCACCGTGGCCAATGCGTTCAACGCGGAGATCGTCCAGCGCATCGCGTACGCTTTCAGGCCCGCCCCATTCGCCGGCATGCGCCGTCAGCCGCAATCCCGCCTCGCGGGCGCAATCAAAGCTCCACTCAAAATCCTTAAGCTTGCCAGCTTTCTCGTCGCCCGCAATTCCGAACCCCACGATCCAGTCACCAACCGTTTCCGCCGCACATTTCGCCGTTTCGCGTGCTTTATCAGGGCCAAAATGTCGGATGCACGTGACGATCCCGCGCAACACAATTCCATGTTCGGCCTCGGCAGCATCGGCCGCCTCACGAATAGCCGCAAGGTATTCGCGCCAGGCCCCCACATCGCGGTTCCCACAGAAATCCGGCGACAGAAACGTCTCAGAATAAATCACACCCGATGCGGCACTTTCTTCCAAAACCGCCGTCGTCAGCCGCGCAAAATCCTCAGGTGTGTGTAACACGCTGGTCGCCGCCTCATAGACCTTCAGAAAGTCCCAAAAGTCCTTGTACTTATACCCGCCGCTTTCATCGAAAATCCCTGACAGATCGACCTTCTTTTCTGCCGCTAAGCCGCGAATGAACCCAGGGGGCGCCGCCCCTTCGTGATGAAGGTGCAATTCGACTTTCGGCATTTGAGAAACCGTCACAAAAAACTCCTTCCGGGCCCTTGCGAAGGGACTCCAAGATGCGCCGCCACTGAAGCGGCCACATCAACAAAGGCGACCTGTCCAATCGGCTTTGCACCAACGCCCAAGCCCAAAACCGGGACACGCTCGCGCGTGTGGTCTGTCCCGATCCAGGTCGGGTCATTCCCGTGATCTGCGGTGAACAGCACAAGATCGCCCGGACGCATAGCGGCCTCGATCCGGGGCATTTGAGTGTCAAACCATTCCAGCGCAAGCGCATAGCCTGAAACATCCCGACGATGGCCGTAAAGACTGTCGAATTCCACGAAGTTGGCAAAGGTGAACGTACCATCAGACGCCTCGGCCATGATATCAAGCAGATGCTCCATCAAAGTAGCATCATCGCCCTTACGCACCTCGTCGATCCCACGCATTGAGAAAATATCGCCTATCTTTCCAACGCCATAGACATGCCGCCCCGCTCCCTGCACCCAGTCGCACAGGGTTGGCGACGGGGTCGCGATTGCGAAGTCCCTACGATTTCCCGTGCGCTCAAACGCCAGCGGTTCACCCACGAAGGGCCGCGCAATAACGCGCCCAACTTTCATGCCGTGCAGCGTCGGCGCAAGCCCCCGGCACAGGTCCAGAAGGCGCTCCAGACCAAAGTACTCTTCGTGAGCCGCAATCTGAAAAACGCTGTCCGCAGACGTATAACAAATAGGCCAGCCGGTGCGGATATGCTCTTCGCCAAGACGCGCAATAATCTCGGTGCCGGACGCGTGGCAGTTGCCCAATATCCCGTCCGTCCCCGCAAGCCGCGCCACTTCTGAGGTCAGCTCCAACGGAAACGCAGGGTTGGCGTCAGGAAAGTACGTCCAATCCCACGGAACGGGCACACCCGCCAATTCCCAATGCCCGGACGGAGTATCTTTGCCGGGCGAAACTTCCGTCGCCGCGCCCCAAAGGCCCCGCTCCGCGTCCGGCAATCCCGCAGTATCATCGCCCGAACTCAACTTCACCGCACTTTTCAATCCAATGCGTGCAAGATTTGGCACCAGAAGCGGGCCGCTGCGCCCCTCCTCGGCATCACCGGCCGCGCAGGCACCAGCAATATGTGCCAGCGTGTTCGCGCCGGTGTCCGGGGTGTCGCCATTAAAAAACTTATCCGCGTCCGGTGCGCCGCCAATACCGACGCTATCAAGGACAATAATAAACGCGCGCGCCATCAGCCTACCTTCGCCACGATCAACGACCCGGGGCTTGCGGCCTCACCAATTTCAACCGACGCTAAAAACGCCTTTTCAGCTTCCTGTGCCGCGCGCTCGCTTGCCGCATGAAGACGCGCCAGCGGCTGCCCCTTTACCACGCGCGTGCCCAGCTCCAGGATCTCGGAGTACCCGACCGAAGGATCAATCCGCTCGCCGCCCTTCAGACGGCCGCCGCCCATGTGAACCACGCCGATGCCAATCCCGCGCCCGTTCAATGCCGCAACAACACCTGCCGTAGGTGCCGGAATTTCGCGGATCACATTGGCCTCCGGCAATCGCCGCTTCCAGTCGCTTGCGAAATCTTTCGGCCCGCCCATTTCGGCGATCATCCGATCAAAAATCTCGGCCGCCTTACCGCTGGTAAGGGGTTCGCTCAGTTTTATCGCGGCCGTTTCGGCCTCGGTCTCAATCCCGGCAAGAACCAACAATTCAGCTCCAAGCGCCAAGGTCACCTCAACCAGTCGCGAGTTTTTCGGCGCTGTCAGCGCCTCCATTATTACGGCCACTTCCAATGCATTACCTGCCGCCGGGGCCAGTGGCTGATTCATGTCGGTGATCAAAGCCGCCGTCTTGCAGCCCGCACCATTGGCCGTCTTCACCAACGCTTCAGCCAGCGCTGTCGACGCTTCAAGACTTTCCATAAAAGCGCCAGAACCAGTTTTGACGTCCAAAATTAACGCCTCAGGACCTGCCGCAAGTTTCTTGGACAGGATCGACGCTGTGATCAGATCCACACTCTCCACAGTCGACGTTACATCGCGCACCGCATAAAGCCGCTTGTCCGCCGGTGCCATGTCGGATGCTGCCGATACAATCGCACAACCGATGTCGCGCGTCATCTTGCGGAATCGCGCCTCATCAACATCCGTCGACACGCCGGGGATCGCTTCAAGTTTATCAAGCGTTCCGCCGGTGTGCCCCAAACCGCGCCCCGAAATCATCGGCACAAAGGCCCCCGCCGCGGCCAACATCGGCGCCAACAGCAAAGACGTACAATCGCCAATCCCGCCGGTCGAATGCTTGTCGATGACCGCGCCCGGCAAATCCCACTCTAAGACATCGCCCGAATCCCGCATCGCCAACGTCAACGCCACACGTGCGTCTTCCGACAGGCCGTTGACACAGGCCGCCATCGCGAATGCCCCGGCCTGCGCATCGGAAACGCCCCCCGAAGCCAAACCCCGTGCGAACCAATTCAGCTCGGCCTGCGTCGGCTCCTCGCGGTCACGCAATTTCCTGATGATGCGGGGGGCGTCCATCCCTCAGACCTGATCCATGTGGCCTGCCACGAACGCACCCGGCAAAAGGTCGGCCACGGCCATCTCGAGGTGCGCGCCTTCTGTCGTTGCCATGGTGATCTGAGCACCACTTTCGGCGAACTCTGCCAGCTTTTGCCGACATCCCCCACACGGCGGCACGGGCGACGGGCTTTCAGCAATAACCGCCACTTCGATAAAGCTAACCTCACCGGCCGCAATCATCGCAGCGATCGCCCCCGCTTCAGCACATGTGCCTTCAGGGTAGGCCACGTTCTCGACATTGCAGCCCACAAAAACAGCCCCCGACGCAGTCTTCAGCGCGGCCCCTACCTTGAACTTTGAGTAAGGCGCATAGGCGTTTTCCCGCACACGCGCGGCATCGTCGATCAGGCTCATCAGGAGCTCTCCCTCGGGCTTTTCCCAAGCGTGACCCGAGGGACAGCCAAGCGCAAGGGCGCTCAGACGGAAATCGTGCGAAACGCGCCAGGAAGCGCGACTTCCAGAAATTCGATATCGTCCGTCGGATCGGCGTATCTGGTCATCATCTCGGGCGGGATCACGAACGCGTCGCCCGGAGAAAGGCGGAACGGGTCTTTGCCCTCGCCCTCCAGTGTCATCGTGCCCTCCATTACGAAAGTGAACAAAATATCGCCCTCATGACGCGTCCATTCCGGTACGCCTGCGCCACGTCGCACGACATGGACGCCCGCGACCCCATCGGTATTGACCTCGATCGTTGTGTCCCGACTTTGATACCCCGGCAGTCGAAACGCGCTCCATTTCGCCTCATCGGCCTTATGATGCACAAACCGTTGGCCCTGAAAGCGGCGCTCCGGATTCACTGAGGCGTTCGGCAGCTCCATGTCATGATCAATCGTTGTGACATGCTCGGCAGGCACGCCAATCTCGATGACCTCGATATTATCGCTTGCGTAAAGTACCCGATGGCGAATTTCCGGTGGCTGGATCACGCAGTTTCCCGCGAACAAACGGAACGGTTCGCCTTGATCCTCATAGACAAGATCAACCCAACCCCGGTAACAAAAAATAAGCTGAAACCCAACCGTATGATAGTGAACCATGTCCGGCACCGGCCCGCCGTCCGGAATGCGGATGTGACTTGCGATGATGGACCCGCCCAGTCGCGACGGGATAAGATCACGGTACTGCATGCCCGCACGGCCAATCACCCAAGGGGCTTGGTCGGCAAGACGCCGCACGACAAAAGCATACTCGGTCTCAGGCAAAACGAAGGGCGGGTTCAGCGCGTCAATCTCAATCCGGGTACCATTTGGCGCGCCCAGCACACGTTGACCGTTTGCAAATCCGTCCGGATCTTGCGTCAAAATGCGAAGCGTTCCGGGCGGCTCAGTCGCGTTTGCGTCTACCCGCACCCGAAGGCCATGTCCGGAAAATACCGCTACAGTGGGATCATCCGCCGGATAGATCGTGTCCATCCGCATCTTCAACACTTTGGTAAAGAACGGAATATCGTCGCGCAGTTCCTTAGTCGGAAGTCGTACTTCGGCACGGATGTCGGTCATTCTTGCTCTCCTCGCCCAATGTGCCGCAGACTGCCGTCCATAAAGTCGTAGCGCAAGCCTGTCACCTTGACGTCGTTTCTGGCTCAGGCTAAGCGCAGACAAACAGATTGTTTAACGTTAAACAAAATTCGAGAGGGATGGGATGACAAGCGATCCGAAACAGGAGGCGCTCCGAAAGGCGGCCCTTTATTATCACGCCAACCCCAAGCCCGGAAAGCTCGAAATACGCGCCACGAAGCCTCTGGCAAACGGGCGCGATCTGGCCCTTGCCTACTCACCCGGTGTGGCGGAAGCCTGCCTCGAGATTAAAGCCAACCCGAAAACTGCCCGCGACTACACTGCCCGCGGCAACCTTGTCGCAGTGGTCACCAACGGGTCCGCGGTACTTGGTCTTGGCAACATCGGCGGCCTTGCGTCCAAGCCGGTGATGGAGGGCAAGGCCGTCCTGTTCAAAAAGTTCGCGAATATTGATTGTTTCGACATCGAGTTGAACGAAAACGATCCCGAAAAGCTCGCCGATATCGTCTGTGCGCTTGAACCCACATTCGGCGCGATCAACCTTGAAGACATCAAAGCGCCGGATTGCTTTATCGTTGAGAAAATCTGCCGCGAGCGAATGAACATCCCGGTGTTTCACGACGACCAACATGGCACGGCGATCGTCGTCGGTGCCGCCGCCACCAACGCCTTGCGCGTTGCCAGCAAGGCATTCGAGGACATCAAAATCGTCTCCACCGGTGGCGGAGCCGCCGGCATCGCCTGTCTGAACATGCTTTTGAAGCTTGGCGTTAAACGCGAAAACGTCTTCCTCGTCGACATCGAAGGCCTCGTACATGAGGGCCGCGAGAAAGATATGACCCCGCAAAAAGCAGACTACGCACAGCCAGGGGGGGCGCGCTCGCTTGCTGATGTGATCGACGGCGCTGACCTGTTTCTCGGCCTTTCCGGGCCAGGCATCCTGACGCCGGAAATGGTAAAGAAAATGGCCGCGCGTCCAATCATTTTTGCGCTCGCAAACCCAACGCCCGAAATCATGCCGGAACTCGCGCGCGAAGTTGCTCCCGACGCCATTATTGCAACCGGTCGCTCGGACTATCCAAATCAGGTCAACAACGTCCTGTGCTTCCCGTTCATCTTCCGTGGCGCGCTTGATGTGGGTGCCACAACCATCAACGACGAAATGAAAATCGCCTGCGTTGAAGGTATTGCCGCTTTGGCCCGCGCAACCACAAGCGCCGAAGCCGCCGCCGCCTATAAGGGCGAGCAACTGACCTTCGGCGCCGACTACCTGATCCCGAAGCCCTTTGATCCTCGCCTGATAGGTGTCGTCGCAAGTGCCGTCGCGGGTGCGGCCATGGAAACCGGGGTAGCAGAGCGACCACTCGAAGACATGCAGGCCTATAAGCACAAGCTTGACGGGTCGGTCTTCAAATCCGCCATGCTAATGCGCCCGGTATTTGACGCCGCAGCAACTGCCCAGCGCACGATCGTTTTTGCCGAAGGCGAAGACGAACGCGTTCTGCGGGCCGCCAATGCAATGCTCGAGACGATGACGGACAAGCCGATCCTTATCGGACGTCCAGACGTCATCGAAAGCCGGATCGAACGCGCGGGCCTTGCCATTCACGCAGGCGTCGACTTCGAGGTGGTGAACCCGGAAAACGATCCCCGCTATCGCGACTACTGGAAGACATATCATGGCCTAATGGATCGCCACGGTGTGACGCCTGACCTGGCGCGCGCCGTAATGCGCACCAATACAACCGCAATCGGTGCGGTCATGGTCCATCGTGGCGAAGCCGACAGCCTAATCTGTGGAATGTTTGGCCAATATCTGTGGCATCTAAATTACATCAATCAGATTTTGGCCACCGACGGCCTCCATGCGATTGGCGCGCTCAGCCTGATGATCCTCGAAGATGGCCCTATGTTTGTCGCCGACACCCAAGTCTACCCGGAGCCCACACCACATCAGGTCGCCGAAACCGTGATCGCTGCCGCGCGCCATGTGCGACGCTTCGGGCTTGCTCCTAAAATCGCGCTTTGCTCGCATAGCCAGTTCGGGAATCTTGATTGCGAAACAGGCCGCCGGATGCGTGGCGCAGTCGACATCCTCGATAGCGAACCGCGCGACTTTGAATACGAGGGCGAAATGCACGCCGACGTAGCCCTTGATCCCGAATTGCGCGCACGCATCATGCCGAACGCGCGCTTTGAGGGGCCTGCCAACGTGTTGGTCTTCGCCAACACTGACGCGGCCTCAGGCGTTCGGAATATCCTCAAGATGAAGGCCGGAGGTCTTGAGGTTGGACCCATCCTGATGGGCATGGGAAACCGCGCGCATATCGTGACACCGTCGATCACCGCCCGTGGCTTGCTGAACATGTCAGCCCTCGCGGGGACGCCTTTGTCGCTCTACAGCTAAGCGATTCTCGGCGCGAGCGCTCTCTGCCGTCGCGCCGACTTTGCAAGTTTGCAATCGCAAGGCCATGTGGCCGCGTCAAAAGCATAACGCCACGGGATTTGCAAAATTTTGCAACCCCTGATCGCAAACTCTGCAAATATCTTGCGATAAACTGCCACGCCCAGCCCCGCAAAGCTTGCCCGAGGCCCATCTGTGGCCCTATTCCGTAAGCAACTCGAGGAGGAGGGACCCATGGGCTATCGCGATGTCTATCTAGCTGCACAAGCAGACCCGGACGCTTTTTGGATGGAGGCGGCGAAAGCCATCGATTGGGTCACACCGCCAAGCCGCGCGCTGAACGCGGATGCTGCACCGCTTTATGAGTGGTTCACCGAGGCGCAAGTTAACACATGCTGGAATGCCGTTGATCGCCATGTCGAGGCTGGCAACGGCGCCCGCGTGGCAATCATTTACGACAGCCCAATTACCGGCGCGAAAAGCACCACCACATATAAAGAACTGCAGACACAGACCGCATCGCTCGCGGGGGCGCTTGCGGCCAAAGGCATCAGTAAGGGCGATCGCGTCGTTATCTATATGTCGATGGTTCCTGAAGCGCTTGTTGCAATGCTCGCCTGCGCGCGGATTGGCGCGATCCACTCTGTCGTGTTCGGCGGTTTTGCAGCCCACGAGCTTGCAGTGCGCATTGATGACGCCAAACCCAAAGCCATCATCGCCACGTCCTGTGGCGTCGAGCCGGGGCGCATCGTCGAATACAAACCGCTTCTTGATGCCGCCATCGACATGGCCAACTTCAAGCCCGACTTCACCATTATTTTCCAGCGAGAACAGGCCGTCGGCACCCTGATCGAAGGGCGCGACTTCGACTGGAACGATGTGCAAAGCGGTGTCGCCGCTGCCGACTGTGTCCCGGTCTCCGGCGACCACCCGGCCTACATTCTCTACACCTCAGGCACGACCGGACAGCCTAAAGGCGTCGTGCGCCCGACAGCCGGCCATCTGGTTGCGCTGCATTGGACGATGAAGAATATCTACAATGTCGAACCCGGCGACGTGTATTGGGCGGCCTCAGACGTCGGCTGGGTCGTCGGCCACAGTTACATCTGTTACGCGCCGCTCATCCACGGCAACACCACCATCGTCTTTGAAGGCAAGCCTGTTGGAACCCCCGATGCAGGCACCTTCTGGCGCGTCATTCAGGAACACAAAGTCAAAGTTCTCTTCACGGCTCCGACCGCCTTCCGCGCCATCAAGCGTCAGGACCCGAAGGGCGAACTTGTCGCCGATTACGACCTTTCGTCGCTCCAGACGCTTTATCTCGCCGGAGAGCGCGCCGACCCCGACACAATCGAATGGGCCGTGAAGATGCTGAACGTGCCTGTCATCGACCATTGGTGGCAAACTGAAACGGGTTACGCGATCGCTGCCAACCCAATGGGGATCGAGGCGCTGCCCGTCAAAATCGGCTCACCGTCTGTCGCTATGCCGGGTTGGGACATCCAAATTCTCGATGAAGCCGGGCATCCCTTGCCACCGGGCGAGCTTGGCGCGATTGCCGCCAAACTGCCGCTTCCTCCGGGCACACTTCCCACGCTCTGGAACGCCGAAGACCGCTTCCGCAAAAGCTATCTCGATCATTTCCCTGGCTACTACGAAACCGGAGACGCAGGCTACGTCGACGACGACGGCTACCTCTACATTATGGCACGCACCGATGACGTCATCAACGTCGCCGGCCACCGGCTGTCCACGGGCGGAATGGAAGAAGTCCTTGCAGCCCACCCGGACGTCGCGGAATGCGCAGTCATCGGTGTGACGGACGAATTGAAGGGCCAGCTTCCGGTTGGCTTTCTTTGCACCAACTCAGGCACAACGCGCTCGGACGCGGAAATCGTGGCAGATTGCGTCAAGCTTGTCCGCGAGAGCATTGGCCCCGTCGCCGCCTTCAAACTCGCTTGCGTCGTGCCGCGCCTGCCGAAAACGCGGTCGGGCAAAATCTTGCGCGCGACCATGGTAAAAATCGCCGATAGCACTGACTTTAAGATGCCAGCAACCATCGACGACCCGGTCATCCTTGACGAAATCAAGGACGCTCTCCAAGGCATCGGCTACGCCAAAAGCTAAAGCGCCCATCACGCGTCTGTTCAGCGCGAAATCACACGGCTAAGGTGCCCGGATAGAAAGAGACCGTCTCTGGATGCGCTGATCCTTGCAATCTGAACGCCGCGCGAGCAGGTTAAAGGCGGGGCACGAAAACCAACGAACGGGCACAAATATGGCACAACGAGATTCCAAGCATGACGTGATTGACCTAATCGCGGACAGCTTCGCTCCGGCCGCGCCCAGCCTTGTCCGCCAAATGTTCAACGCAGCAGGCGCACGCGCGCCAGACGTTATCTGGTCCCCCACTGACGTAGAAATCCGCAATCCACTATTGCGCGAATTCGCTGCCATATGCCGGGTGCTCGCGCGCGATGCTGCCATATGCCGGGTGCTCGCGCGCGATGACGGCACATTGCCCGACGGTGATATCAACCTCGATGTTTTCGGGGACCTTAAGGAATGGATCATGATGATCGAGCCCGTCGAGGGCGAGAATAACTTTCTTTACACCTACTACGGCGCAGGTATTGCCCAGAACTACGGGCGGGATTTGACCGGCCATCTCACGTCGGAAATCGCCGGCCATGTCGGCACTTTTTTCACCGGTCTGTACAGCGCAATGATTGAGCGCGGCCAATCCGTATATTCCGAGCATGAGCCGCCGCAGCACATCTTTGTGCGGGCCTGGCAACGCTATATTGTACCACGTGTGAACGATGCGGGTGCGGTCACGGGATTTTTGGCCCTTAACGTCCCGGAGAACGAACTGCGCGCGGGACTCGAGCTGATGATCGACCCGGTCATGGTCGTCACAGAGGACGAAAAAGTCGTCTATGCAAACCGTGCGGCGCAAACCATGTTCGACCTTCCCGTCGTGCGCCGCGACGAAGCATTTGAACCGGCCACGGGCATGCCGCTGAACGCGCCGTATTCTCCGGTCGAAATGCTCGCGCAGCACCGCGTCGAGGACTCTGTCCAACTGACGATCCGCGGAGCTATTGTCGAACGCCTTGTGGTGACCGTCAGCGCAGCCCAATACAAAGACACCGCCTATTACGTGGTTGTCATGCGCCTGATCGGCATCTGATCCGGCATTGCAGCCCGCACGGCACTATTCTAGGATCCGACCAACTTAATTCAGGGAGACCCAAAAAATGTCCGAACGCCAACTAGGCTTTGATACACTTCAAATTCACGCCGGTGCGCATCCGGATCCGGCAACAGGCGCCCGCCAGGTCCCGATCTATCAGACAACGGCATATGCCTTTCGCGACGCCGATCACGCCGCAAAACTCTTCAATCTGGAAGAAGTTGGCTATGTCTATTCGCGCCTGACCAATCCGACCGTGTCGGCCCTCGCAGAACGCATCACCCACCTTGAAGGCGGCGTAGGAGGCATCTGCTGCTCGTCCGGTCACGCCGCACAAATTATGGCTCTGTTCCCGCTGATGATGCCCGGCTGCAATATCGTGGCCTCCACCCGTCTCTATGGCGGCTCCTACACGCAGCTTACCCATACCATCAAACGTTTTGGCTGGTCGGCAAGACTTGTCGACTTCGACGACCTTGACGCCGTCAGGGCCGCCGTCGACGACAATACGCGCGCGATCTTCTGCGAAAGTATCGCGAACCCCGGCGGCTACATCACTGACCTCGACGCCATTGGCGAATTGGCCAATGACGTGGGCCTGCCGCTTATCGTCGACAACACATCGGCCACGCCGTACCTCTGCCGACCGATTGAACATGGTGCGACGCTTGTTGTGAACTCAACGACAAAATACCTCACCGGCAATGGCACCGTGACTGGCGGCGCAATTGTAGACAGCGGCAAGTTCGACTGGGCGGCTTCCGGCAAGTTCCCCTCGCTCGCATCACCTGAAGCTGCCTACCACGGTCTCAATTTCTACGAAGCTCTGGGCGGAATGGCGTTCACATTCCACTCGATCGCTGTCGGTCTGCGCGACCTTGGCATGACGATGAACCCGCAAGGCGCGCACTACACGCTGATGGGCATCGAGACGCTGTCGCTGCGCATGGACAAGCACGTGGCCAACGCGCAAATAGTCGCGAATTGGCTTGAAAACGATCCTCGGATCGAAAAAGTCACCTATGCAGGTCTCAAAAGCTCGCCCTACTATGACCGCATAGAGCGCATTTGCCCCAAAGGTGCAGGTGCGCTGTTCACCTTCGCAATCAAAGGAGGCTACGACGCCTGCTTGAAGCTGATCGACTCCGTTGAACTGTTCAGCCACGTCGCCAACCTTGGCGATGCGCGCTCGCTGATCATCCACTCGGCGTCCACAACGCACCGCCAATTGTCGGACGAACAGCGCGTCGCTGCTGGCGCTGACAACAATGTCGTGCGCGTGTCGATTGGCATTGAAGACCCGGCCGATATCATCGCCGATCTTGATCAGGCACTTGCAAAAGCCACGGCTTAACGGATCGACCGGGGCGGCCCTCCTGCCCCGGTCCTGCTCCTTAAGGGAATATCATGGTCGACATCGCCACCCGAGTCTGGAACCACAAGTGGAAGATCGACCCGATTGTACGCTCGCTGATCGACGACGACTTCTACAAATTGTTGATGTGCCAGTCGGTGTTTCACAACCACCCCGACACCCGCGTCACCTTCAGCCTGATCAACCGCGCAAAGCATATTCCGCTGGCGAATCTGATCGATGAAGGCGAGCTGCGCGAACAGCTTGACCATATCCGATCCCTGTCCCTCAGCCGTGGCGAAAGCACCTGGCTGCGCGGCAATACCTTCTACGGCAAACGCCAGATGTTCAGCTCGGACTTCATGACATGGTTCGAAAATATGCGCCTGCCAGACTACCACCTCGAACGCGTCGGCGATCAGTATGAGCTTACTTTCGAAGGCTCCTGGCCCGAAGTTATGCTCTGGGAAATCCCCGCCCTTGCCGTCTTAATGGAGCTGCGTGGCCGCGCGGTTCTCAAAGACATGGGCCGGTTCGAGCTTCAAGTGCTTTACGCTCAGGCCATGACCCGCGTCTGGGAAAAAGTCGCGGGTTTGCGCGGCATCGACGACCTTCTCCTCGCCGATTTCGGCACGCGGCGTCGCCACTCGTTCCTGTGGCAGGACTGGTGTGTGCAGGCGCTCAACGAAGGGCTTGGAAAAAATTTCATTGGCACTTCCAATTGCCTGATCGCCAAAAACCGCGATCTCGAGGCGATCGGCACAAACGCCCATGAATTGCCGATGGTCTACTCCGCATTGGCCACTTCGGATAAAGACCTCGCTCAAGCCCCTTACGATGTCCTCGCCGATTGGCAGGAAGAACACGACGGCAACCTGCGCATAATTTTGCCCGACACCTATGGCACCGAGCGGTTCCTTCAAAATGCGCCGGACTGGCTCGCAGGCTGGACAGGCATTCGCATCGATTCCGGCGATCCTGAAATCGCAGCAGAAAGCGCGATACGTTGGTGGAAAGATCGCGGCGAAGACCCGTCAGAAAAGCTGATCATTTTCTCTGATGGCCTCGACGTCGACAAGATCATAGAACTTCATGGCAAATTCTCGGGCCGCGTTCGCGTCAGCTTCGGCTGGGGCACGATGCTCACTAACGACTTCCGTGGCCTCGTCCCAAACGACGCGCTGGCGCCATTTTCAGTGGTCTGCAAAGCCGTCTCGGCCAATGGCAATCCGACAGTGAAACTCAGCGACAACCCGCGAAAAGCCATGGGCCCCAATTCCGAGATCCAGCGCTATAAGCGTGTTTTCGGAGTCGGTGAACAGGAAGCGCAAGACGTCATCGTCTAGACGGCAACCTTCACCCTTGCTGTGATCGGAAGGTGGTCCGACGCAACCCTGGTCAAAGACGTCTCAACAACCGCGGCATCCCGTAAAGTGACCCTGGGACCTAAAGCGAAACGATCCAACGCAGCCACGGGGCGAGACGCGTGGAAGGTCGCGCCGGGGGCATATACTTCGTAGTCAGGCAAGGCTGAAAAACCACCGGCCGCGCCCCACTCATTGAAATCGCCAAGGATTACCGTCGGACGGTCGCCCATTCTGGACATCCGATCCAATATGGCGCGGTATTGTTGCCCCCGCGAGCGGCTCAAAAGCCCCAAGTGTACCGCCACAATCCGCATATCGACGCCGTCCCTGACAATGTCTGCGATGATTGCACCGCGTGGCTCAAGCCCTGGCAAATCCAACACCTGAACACCGCGGCATTCCACGTCCGGCCCCAAAAGTACTGCATTGCCATGCCATCCAAGGCTGACATCGTTTCGTCCGGCGCCAATCGGGGTGTAGTCCGTTTCGCTTTTAATCATCCAAAGCGGCAATGCCGCGGGACGACGTCCAAGCCTGCGATCTGCCTCCTGCAACGCCACCACATCCGCACCAAGGCCGTTCAGACCCCGCAGAATGCGCAGAGGGTCACGCTTGCGATCCAAGCCAACGCATTTACGAATGTTCCAACTGGCGAGCGTAAATTCATCCATGTTCAAAACTGCTGCGCTCTCCTTTTGTCGGCTCTGTCAATCACATAAGATCGAATTTATGAATTTCGAGTGCGTCCGATACCTGACCCCCGCGGTTCGGGGACCTCTGGCCGTTGCCTCTGGGGTCGCGCTTTTGACGCGGCAATGTACAAATGCCTTCGTGATCATCACCGCCCTCATCCTTACTTTGTTACCAAGGATCTTTTCCAACCGCTTTCATATCCAACTTCCACTCAGCTTCCTCGCCGCAATTTTTCTCTTCCTTTTTGGAGCACAGTTCTTAGGTGAATTATCTTATTTCTATAATAAATTTTGGTGGTGGGATGTCCTTTTGAGCAGCAGTTCCACCGTGGGTTTCGGTATCATCGGCTTCCTATTCGTCTGCTATCTCTTCCCGGGCAATCGCTACGACGCGACTCCCTCGACCCTTGGGCTCATTGCCTTTTCCGTCGCGCTTTCCATCGGTGCGCTTTGGGAAATATTCAAAATCGCGATGGATCGAATATTTGGGCTGAACATGCAGAAAAGCAGCCTTGTCGACACCATCTGGGATCTGATCGTCGACACGATCGGGGCCAGTTTCGGCGCGATCTCCGGCTTTTTCTGGCTCAAAGGTCAAAGCCTCGGGCTTTCCAGCATGATCGAAGAGTTCATCCAGAACAATCGATCGCTTTTCAGACGCCTCGGTATTAGGTCAAAAACAGGGAAGAGTGATTGATGCCCCCGCTGGTACGTCTGTTCATTCGCCAGGGCCTCTTCGGTCTGGCGCTCGGCATCGTGTTCGCAATGCTTGTTGTCGGTTTCAACGTCGCCAATCT
>CAJQNG010000250.1 GCA_905479635.1 uncultured Boseongicola sp.
CGTCTCGATTTTGGGAGATGAGATTTATCTGATGCTGCAAGGCCAGCGGTCTGTCAGCGATGCGCTCAGCAACGCACAGGGCCGGATCGATCAGGTGTTTCAAAATACTCCCCGAAGCTGAACGAATGTCATGTCGCTCGACTGTGTTGGTCCGGTGATGGGGTTGCATCAGCCGCTTCACCAAGCAGGGTAACCCCAACACGGCGTCCCGCGCGTTGATCAAGAGGTCAGATACATATGAGCATCCTCGACGAACATCCCAGAAGTCATTTTGAGCAGCAGCCTGTAGATCGAAGCAGTCTCGCATGACGCGCCTACGGAGACGCTGGCAGGCTAGCCATTTTACGCCCCTCAGCTGCCCAAATGGCCCCACGTCGGATGATCTCGGTCACTTGTGGGACCTTCAGATCGCCCAGTTCATGCCCGATGGAACAATAAAACACCCGTCCCTTGTCCCAGCGGCGCTTCCAGACGAGCGGCATCACGGTGCCTTCGATCCACCACAGGTGGTCGCCGGAAAAGGTCGTGGTGGCCAGCACTTCGTTGGAGGGGTCCACCAGCATGTAATATTGCTCGCTTGTCAGGCGGAAACTGCGGATACCCTGCACGATAGGATCGTCAGGTTTGCAGATCGTCACATCGTAGTCGATGTAGTCCTCGCGCGGTTGCAGATTGTCAGGCCAGCCAGGTGGGTGCGCCACGAACTGTCCTCCGATCAGGAAATGATAGGTGGGTCTGTCGCGAAAGGCGTCGCCCATATGGCCGTGCCAGCCTGCGATCCCGCAACCGTTCGCGATCAGCTTTAGCAACCCGTCCTCTTGCGGCTTGGTCATGTTGCCGAACTCTGCTTGGTGCCCCGACCGGGCGGACGACCAGATCGGCGTGATCAGATCAAGATCGGCCAGTTCCGAGGGCCGCTCCAACGGCGCGAGCGTGTCGTAGACATCGACCTCGAACCCGTTCTCTTTCAGGAGTGTCTCGTACCAATCACTGAAGTGGGTCGGCGTGTGGCCTTCCCAGCCACCAACAAAAAGTGCTGCTTTCATGGCTTGTCCTTTCGCATAAAGCTGAGCATCGCAGCCATGTCGCGCGCGCCATATCCCGCGGCGTCGGCCTCAATGAGTTTGGCCAGTGTGGTGTGGCCCTGTGGCATGGCGGTGCCGTATGTCGCGGCCAAGGCGGCTGTCACTTCCATATCCTTGCGGGCCAGAGCCACTGTGAAGGTCACATCATGGTCCGCTTCGTTCAGATAAAGTGGGCGGCGGTATTTCAACATCGGCGCGCAAGCGGCACTATTTTCGATGACCTCAAAAGCGGTCTCAGGAGGTATACCTGTGGCTTCAGCCAAGATCATAGCTTCGGCAAACGTCTGATTGATCCCGTGCAGCAGGGAATTCACCGCCAGCTTCATTACAGCCCCGGACCCGACCGTACCGAGGAACATTGTCTTGTGACCCAATGCGTCGAATACCGGGATTATTGGTGTCGCGTCACCTTGCCGGCAGCCTGCCAGGATCAGCAATTTGGCTTCGGCGGCGGCCTTTGTCGCCCCCGAGACTGGCGCATCGATAACGGTAACACCCTCGGGGGCTGCCGCGACCAGCATTGCAATATGGTCAGGGCTCATCGTGCCCATTTCGACGAATATCTGCGCGCCCTGCCCTGCAAACAGGCCGTGTGCGCCCAGATGAACCGCTTCGGATGAGGGATCGTCGGCTAGCATTGTCACGACGACTTCTGTCGCTCCGACCAGCGATGCGGGCGTCTTTGCCACATCGCAACCAACCTCAGTTGCCAAGCTCTGTGCTTTCTCAATCGAACGGTTCCAGACCGTCACGTCATTGCCCGCGCGCACAAGATTCCGGGCCATATGCTGTCCCATACGACCTAGTCCGGCAAATCCGATACGCATCAGGCCAACACTTGCGCTTCAATTCCCGAAATAGCTTGGATCAGGCTGTCTTCGGTCACTTCATCAGAGGTGAACTGCCGCATGACCCGTCCCGAATACATGGCGACTATCCGATCCGAGACGTGCAATACTTCCGGCATTTCAGAACTGATGACGATGACGGCATAGCCCTGTGCGGCCAAATCGCGGATCAGGTTGTGAATCTCGGACTTTGAACCCACGTCGATGCCGCGTGTAGGCTCGTCCACAATCAACACCCTTGGATGCATGGATAGCCACTTTCCAATGACGATTTTCTGTTGATTTCCGCCGGAAAGGTTTCCGACAATCTGTTTCCAGCCTGGCGTGCGTATATCGAGCTTGTCGCGGTACTGATCAAAGATCGCGATCTCTGCTCCGTCGCTGACGAAGGGTCCTGCGGTCAAATCACTAACCTGCGGCAAGGTCATGTTGTCGCGGCAGTTCATACCCAGTACCAGCCCCTGCGCCTTGCGGTCTTCGGGCACGAGCGAAATGCCATAACCGATGGCGTCGATGGGTGATGAAATCCGCACCTCCTGTCCATCGATCAGGATTTGCCCTGCCGAAGGGTTACGCAGGCCAAAAATAGTCTCGGCAATCTCAGTTCGACCCGCTCCAACAAGGCCATAAAATCCGACCACTTCGCCGCTTCGAACCTCAAAGCTCACATCTTGAAAAAGGTTACCACAGCTGAGCCCGCGTACTTCAAGGGCGACATCACCCAACTCGTGATGGCTCTCGTTGCGTGACAAATCAAGACTGCGCCCGATCATCAATTGCGTCACCTCGTCCTCGTTGGTTTGCGCAGTCTCCAATGTGCCGCGATATTGGCCATCGCGCAGCACGCTGATCCGGTCAGTGATTTTGAAGATTTCCTCCATACGGTGCGAGATGTAGATGATCCCGACCCCGCGCGATTTCAGTTCCGCGATCACGTCAAACAGCACGACCTTTTCGGCATCCGTAAGCGAGGCAGTCGGCTCGTCGAATATTACCGCTCGAGGTTCCACTGTCAGAGCGCGGGCGATCTCGACCATTTGCTGGTTCGCAATTGACAGGTCGCCGAGACGTGTCTTTGCGTTGAAGCCCACGTTAAGTGTTTTCAAAATACGGTTCGTATCGCCATAGAGCTTGGCCCAATCGACACGACCCATGCTTTTCAGCGGCAGCTCACCGAGAAAGATGTTCTCTGCGACGGTCAACTCATCCGCAAGGCTCAATTCTTGGTGGATAAACACGACACCTTTTGCTTTTGCCTGCAAAGGCGAGGTCATGACTGTCGGTTCCTCGTCGATAAAGATGCGCCCTTCGTCGGGTGCATAGATACCGCCCAACACCTTCATCAGCGTCGATTTTCCTGCACCGTTCTCGCCCATTAAGGCGTGAACCTCTCCTGGCATGACAGTAAAAGACACATCGTCCAGGGCACGCACGCCCGGAAAGGTCTTGACGATCCCTTCCAGCCGCAAAATCGGGATTGCTTCGCTCATATCTTCAACTCCTCCTTGCCCTTGCGGTTAAGCTGCCGATCAAGAAACAGCACTGCGATCAGGATAAGACCGATGACCAGATTGACGGTTTCGGTCCCTGCGCCGATGTGGCCCAAACCCTTACGCAGCAGCTGGATCGCGATGACACCGCCCAGTGTTGAAATAATCGAGCCATATCCGCCCGACAGCTTTGTGCCACCCAAGACCACGGCCGTGATAGCCCACAATTCGTAAAGCATTCCATCATTGGGGTTCACTGAGCCGCTTTCGGAATAAAACACCACGGCGGACAAAGCCGCCAGAAAACCGATCAGAATAAAATTCCACAGGAAATGAGGCCCGACCTTGATACCAGCGTTTACAGCAGCCTCACGGTTGTTGCCGATGGCGTACGCATTGCGCCCATGAACCGTCTTAGTCGTGACCAGCCAAAGGACGAGTGTGACAGCCAGCAGGAACCATGTTGCCGTGTGCAGGCTCAAAAATTGCGCCTCGGCGAAATCCACCAACGTCCAGTTGAGCTTCGAGGTAGGATTTTCGCCATTATACATGAACACGAGACCTCGATATCCAAGCATCGATCCCAGCGTGACAATGAACGCATCCACGCCTGTCTTCCAGACAAGCAAACCGTTTATGGCACCAAGTACGACACCTGTAAGTAGCGCGAAAGTCCAAGCAAGTGGGATGGACCAGTCTCCAAGTGCTACCATGAAGGGCCAGGTCATACTGTCGAGCATTACCACAGCCGCCAGAGCGAACGTAGCCCCCACTGAAAGGTCGATGTTTCCGTTGATCATTATGATGGTCATGCCAAGGGCAATGATCCCGATGGGCGCTGACTGCTTGAGAAGCAGCAGCATATTGTCGAAATCCATAAAGGACTTGTCCGACGTCGACAGGAAGTCACCGGCAATCGTGAAAAAGATCAATTCGGCCACGATGAAGGCCCAGATTGCACCTTGCTTGAGAAGGGTTTGAATGTTCATTTTTCTCTCCTCACGCGATCGGCGACAATAAACGGCCGCGCTTGGCCGCAATGTCGAGCCAGACCGCCAGAATGATGATCGCCCAGGTCACGACATATTGGACGTAGAACTCAAGACCGACCAAGAGCAGGCCATTCTGGATAAATCCAAGGATCAGAACGCCGATCACCGTTTTGAAAATTGTGCCGGAGCCACCCAGGAGCGACGCGCCACCCAGAATGACGGCGGCGAGCACCTCTAATTCAAGTCCCTGGCCAACCGTATTCTGACTTCCAAGACTGCGACTGGCCTGCATCAAGCCCGCCGTCGCAACGCAGAACGCTGACATAAGATATGTGAGAAACACGACCCGAGCACGCGGTATGCCAGAAAAGGTGGCGGCTGTGCCGCTGCCGCCAACGGCATAAACCTTGCGACCGAAGGGCGTTTTGGACAGAATGATTGCTAGCACAACGGCAATGCCTGCGAAAAGCAGGATCGGCGTCGGAATACCTGCAATCGATCCCTGCCCGAAGACGGAAAACCAAGTTCCGTCCTTATCCGCGATATCCATATTCTTGCCACCCGACCAAGTGAGTGTCAGGCCATGTATCGCTGAAAGCATCCCCAGCGTGACGATAAGTGAGTTCAATTTCAGGTAACCCACAAGAAATCCGATGAACGCACCAAGGGCCAATGTTAGTCCAAACATGACGGGTATCGCCAGCGCGGGGCCGATCTTGTCGTGCAAATCCAGCATCACGATCGTCGAGAATGACATCATAGAGCCGACGGAAAGATCAAGATTTCCTCCGATCACCACGAAGGTAACCCCAAGGGCCATTACGCCAAGGATGGCGGAAGACCGGATCACGCCGGCAATGTTGTCCATCGCAATAAAGCGCGGATTAGCAATGGCGAAAACGATCATGAAAATGACGAAAGCCACAAGAATACCCTGCCGCGCGAGAAGCCCCGACAGTCCCTTTTTTTTCAACTCAGTCATGCTGTCCTCCGTTGTTGGTCTGGCGCGTTCGTATAGTCAGACCAATGTCATACCGCCGTCGATCATTACGATCTGGCCCGTCATGTAGTCGCTGTCTTCAGACGCAAGAAACGTTGTCGTCCCAGTGATATCTTCTGGCGTCGCCACACGCCCACGAAGAATCTCCGAAGAGAACTCCTCCATCGCCTGCCCCGGTCTGTCGGAGGCGCCAATGTCCATCAAGTCTTTATCGACCTGTTCCCACATTTCCGTGGCTACCACGCCAGGTGCAAACCCGGTCACGGTGATATTGTGCTTCGCCAAATCCCTCGCGCCCGATTGGGTCAGCGAAACGACGGCTGACTTGCTGGCGCAATAGGGAGCGACATTGTCAAACCCCTGACGGCTAGCAATCGATGCGGTATTGATGATTTTACCGCCTGTGCCTTGGGCGATCATCTGACGGGCGGCTTCCTGTATCCCGATCATACATCCCAGCCCATTGACACCCATAATGAACTTCCAGTTCTCTTCGGTCACATCGAGAAAGTTCATCGGCTTGTTCACACCGGCATTGTTAAACTGGACGTCGAGCTTGCCGAAGACGGAAACAGCATGGTCGGTCATCGCGCGCACGGCGGCACGGTCCGTCACATCGACCCGACTATGGGTCACTTTGGCACCGCTGGCTTCAGCGCGGGCTCGGTTCTCTGCCGCGACCTGCGAAACCTTGTCGCTGTTGATATCTGCGAAACAAACGTCCGCGCCTTCATTCAACAACGCCTCACCAATGGCGCGACCAATACCTTGTGCTGCACCGGTCACGATGCACGAACGACCAGAGACTCGGCCCATTGGCCTACCCCCTTAAGTTAATAGGATTTTGGTGGAGATAGAGATGGAAACGGGGAGCCGAAGCCCCCCGCCTCACAGGGAGGTTCTTAGAACACAGGCTTGGTGAAATCGCCCATGTTGTCTTGCGTGATCTTCGGGGTGTCGAAGTAATTCAGGAACGGAAGCTCGACGCCATTGAGCAAGTCAATCGCTGACTTTAGAGCTGCTTTTGCATCATCAACAGGCGACTGGTAGATAGAGCCCCAGTACTCGCCGCGTTCCATCGCCTCATAGCCGACAGCAAAGTTGGTCGCCCCGACAAAGGTAATACCATCAGTACGGCCCGCAGCATTGGCCGCGTTCAATGCGCCCACGCCCATGTTATCATCCCCAGCGTAAACGCCGTCGATGTCGTCATACTTGACTAGGAAAGCTTCCATAACCTGCTGCGATTTCTCGCGGTTCCAGTCGCCGGGTTGAGTTTCGACCAGCGTCACGTTCGGGCAGACCTCGGGCAGACGGTCATCAAATCCCTTCTGGCGCTCGATTGCCGTTGTGTATCCAGGCTGACCAGAAATCTGCACAACGCGGGCTTCGTCCTGAATGCCAAGTGCCGTAAACCGCTCGCACATGATTTCCGCGGAGCGAGAGCCTTGTGTGATATTGTCCGGACCTGAGAAGGTCGCCACAAATTCAAAACCTGCTTCGGCGATGTTCGAGTTGGTTACAACAACCGGAATGCCTGCCTGTGATGCCTTGCGCACGGCGGGAATAACAGCCTCGCCGTTGGTTGGCCAAATGATAATGGCGTCAACTTCTTGTTGGATCATGTCTTCCATTTGCGCGATCTGGCGCGCGACATCGCCCCCCGCGTCCAACACAACGACTTCTACGTCTGGGTTGGCTTCGGCGGCGGCGATAAAGGCTTTTTCATATGTGGTCTGATAACTATCGACGCCAACGTTATTCTGGGTGATGCCAATACGCATAGTTTCTGCGTAGGCGGATCCGGCCACCGTCATAGTCGCAGTTGCGACCGTGGCCAAAAGGATTGTACGAATTTTCATATTTGGTTTCCTCCCAAGAAAATCTCTCTGATTTCGGTTCAAAAGCCCCTTCTCCCGTCGGGGAATCATCGTCCAGCGCACCGGGATGACTGCGACTAGAATGCGAATTGGCTAGAGCGTAGGCGCCCCCAATAATATTCATTATGGATAAATTTCAATTCATTTTGGATATTTTGGCGATATGTTTTGATATATCTTTTTCACATGATGCCAGAGGATGACGCAATGCCCGACTCAGAAACGTCCAAATTGAACAAATCTGCACGCAGCGCGAAAGCCACTCAGTTAACACGATCAAATATACGGTCCGGAAAGGTCGCACCCAGCCTCATGAACGCTATGAGTAGTGATAACATGACACGATTTGTGCCGCCAACGGCCAAGATCGAGATGCTCCAGAATATAGCGTTTCTGGAGGACTTGGGCGATGAGTTGGAGGATATGATCGCGCTCTCTGCGCCGAACCCGAATTTGCGGATGGTGCTATTGTTGATTCGAGGTCATCTTGAGGGCAAGGTCATAACGGCTACATCAATGATCGGCGCGAGCCGCGCGCCCTACGCCACGGCAAACCGACGTCTCAAGGAAATGGTAGAGGCGGGTCTGGTCGAACAGCGCCCCCGCACTAAGACCGGCAAGAGTTTTTCCATGCATCCCAGCGAGACCCTGTTGGAACAGTGGTCGCAGCTTTCAAGTCGTGTGAAACGTCTGTCTACTAGCCGCTTTGGCGACGCGGAAACCCCGCGCGAGGCAACAGACTACTTTTTCGGCGGCTCGTATATGAACGCTAAATCGATCCCCCCGCTTCAGGTTCTGAGCGAGCCGCTGAAGCTGCCCGGTGGTGTGCGCGTGCTTGTGCATGGTGATCCGACTTTCATGGTTATGGACAATCTTAAGCGCCAGTTTGAACAGGCGATTGGCACGCAAATCCACCAGCGGGCCTTTTCGATCGACCGTCTGCGCGAAGAAGCAGTGCGAAACGCAGCCCGCAATGCCAGCCGCTATGACATCCTGGCCGTTGATCTGCCATGGGTGGGGGATTTCGCGGATCGGGGTATTCTGATGCCTTTGGATGAAGCGATGGACATTGCGCGATTGGATCCTGCGGATTTCCATACCGCCGGCTTGCAGGCCGCGCATTGGGGCGGCAGGCTGTACGGGGTACCCGCTCAGACAACACCAGAATTGCTTTTTTATCGCAAAGATCTTTTTGCGCAGGCAGGTCTTGAGCCACCGAAAACAACTGGCGCGCTGTTAGAGGCCGCCAAAGCGCTGCATGACCCACAGCACGGACAGCACGGCATCGCCTGGAACGCGGCGCGTGGCACAGCGCTGGGTCACACCGTTCTGATGACGATGGCCGATTTCGGGCAGCCGATCCTTGATATGCCGCCTATGGCGGGAGGCTTTGAGACACGACATTTGGCCGACCGGCGGTACCGCGCAACAATCGACACCGATGCGGGCCTACGGGCGGCCGAGTTCCTGCTGGAGCTATTGAAGTATTCACCACCAGAGATCTTGTCGATGTCGTGGTACGAACGCATCCGCCCCTATGCAGCGGGCCGGATTGCGATGGCATATGGCTACACGCTGTTGGCCCCGTATTTCGAACTCGACGCGGCCTCACCTGCCAACGGGCAAACCGGCTATTTGCCCCACCCCGCAGGTCCGGGGGCCACCCCGATTGCTCCTGTGGGCGGCTATGTCCTGGGCATTCCGGCGAACCTGCCGAAGGATCGGATAGCCGCCGCGGTCGAGGCATTGCTCGTCTTTACCTCGCCAGAAGCGCAGAAGCTTTACGTTCAAAACGGCAGCCGGACAAACCCGCGCTATTCGGTGGCGTCGGACCCCGATGTGCGCCGCTTGTCGCCAGTTTTTGAGGCGGTGGACGCGATGTCATGGCGTGACGAGCTGCAATTCTGGCCGCGTCCGCCCGTGCCTGAGATAAGCGATATCATCCAGATCTGCGGCGAAGAATTTCACGATATGCTGCGCGGGATCACCTCCCCGCGCGAAGCACTGCGTCGGGCGCAAGCGAGGGCCGACGCAGTTATCAAAACACCCGAGTTAACGTGACAATAGGAGGAGATAAACATGGACCCCAACCGCCTTAAAGGTAAGAATATTCTCATCACCGGTGCCGCCCGCGGCATGGGTCAGGCCAATGCCGAAAATTTCGCCGCGCAAGGTGCCAATGTCTGCATCGGCGATCTAGACTTTGATGCGGCCAAAAAAGGGGCCGATGCGATCAACGCTGCCGGCAACGGCAAGGCCATCGCGGTCAAGATGGATGTAACAAAGCGCGAAGACAACGCCGCCGCCGTGGCCGCGACAGTCGAGGCGTTTGGATCGATCAACGTGGGCCTTTTCAACGCCGGCCTGAACAAGCCTCGGTTCTTCATGGATATCGATGAAGACAACTGGGACATGATCATGAACGTCAACACCAAGGCGATGTGGCTAGGTATGCAGGAAACCGCGCGACAGATGATCGCGCAGGGGCCTATGGAAGGTCACCCCTATAAGCTGATTAACGTCGGTTCAATCGCCTCGCGCAAGCCGCTGGTCGATGTGACGGTCTACTGCACGTCGAAATATGGCTGCCTTGCCCTGACACATTGCGGCGCCATCGGGCTGGCCGAGCATAATATCACTGTCAACGGCTATGCACCCGGTGTCGTCGTGACCCCGCTTTGGGAGCAGCTCGACAAGGATTTAGTCGAAATCGGCTTTAAGGAAAAGGAAGGTCAGGCCTATGAGGACATCGTGCGCGATGCGCTACAGATAAAGCGAGTGTCCTATCCAAGTGACATTGTTGGCACTGCGTCTTTCCTAGCCAGCGATGACAGCGACTACATGACTGGCCAGATGATCCACATCGATGGCGGCTGGTGCATCCAGTAACCGCGTTTCCCATCCATTGAATTAAATAGCGGGCTTTCTGCCCCCAAAGGAGACTCCTATGTCAGATCATCCAGGAAATGCGCTTATGCCCAACCTGCTTACCCCGCAGGACATCGAGCCCAACTGGCGTTGGGAAGGGAAGATCCCTGCTTGGGGTCATACTGCAGTTGATTTTGAAAAGCGCGTCGATCATGACCGC
>CAJQNG010000251.1 GCA_905479635.1 uncultured Boseongicola sp.
GTGGTCAGTTCAAGCCGGTCCCGGTTACCGCTTCGCCAAACTCAGCGACGTGGCTTCGGCCGACGTTAGCGAAGGCGCGGTTGGTTTTGCCTCTGACTATGCACACAAGCTGAACGACACCGTGTTCGTGACCAACGACACTGACGTGATCACTTCGAGCAGCGACACCTAGGTCTACAACGACCTCGCGCTGAACGTTTCCATGACTGATGCGATGGCGCTCCGTACGAGCATTCTGACCGAATACCACACCGATCCCGAGGCTGGTTTTAAAAGCACGGACAATACATTCGGTGTGTCGTTGGTCTTCTCACTTAACTAAGATCACACGTTCCCTCGTAAAGACGGATCAGCAAACTCAGGGCGGTAGAGCAATCTGCCGCCCCCTTCACTTGGCCTATCGAATGAGTTCCCATCGGCGCTGAGTTCATTTCTCATGCCGTCAGGGACTGGATTGAAGCTGTCGGTGATGGCACGCTCGGGTTTTGGACGGCTTTAAGGGATGTCTTCCCCACCACGCGCGAGCAGCGCTGCTGGGTCCATAAGACAGCTAACGTCACCGGTGCGATGCCCAGGTCTCTAAGGGAGAAAGCAAAGGCTGATTTGCAGGACATTTGGATGGCTAAGACCAAGAAAGAGGCTATCGCGGCCTTCGATCTCTTCGTGGAAACCTACAGCGTGAAATACGAGCGCGCGGTCAAGAAACTGACCAAGGATCGCGACGTGTTGCTAACCTTCTATGACTTTCCGGCTGAGCATTGGAAGCACATCAGAACCGTCAGCCCGATCGAAAGAGTCTTTGCCACGGTTCGAAACCGCACACGCAAGACCAAGGGATGCCTGACCCGAAAGACCGCCCTCGCTATGGTCTTCAGGCTGAGGATGCCGGCCAAGAAGAAGTGGCGAAAGATATCCGGGCCAAATCGCCTGCCAGACGTCATCCAGGGGGTTGAGTTTAAGGACGGGATCAAGCAACTTTAAAATGCCGCCTAATCACGCCGTCACCAACTTTTGAGCATAACTCAATTTGAGCCTGATAGTAGCAAAGGAGAGATCATGACATTGAACCTAGATGACATGTCGCTGAAACACTTACGAAAACACGCAATAGAGGTTGCCAAAGCTCTTGTTCGAAAAGAAGCTTCAAGAGCAAATGACTTGCGTAAAAAGGTCGTCGACTATGCCAAACAGCTTGGCTCTTCTATTGGAGGGCGGTTCAGCAAAGATGACGTAGCGCTCGAAATTGAAGACACGACGACAAAGTCAAAGCCTGCTGCGGCCAAAAAATCAGAAAAGAAGCCGAAGTATGTTGAAGCCGACGGAACGCCAAGGCAGCGACTTGGGAAGTGGTCGGAAAAGTACACAAAAGACCAATTGGAAAAGTTGAAGCAGAAATAGAGACGTTCGTTCAGGAGCATTCCCGTCTGTGGGGACGCCTTGGGACGCAGAGCACACTCCCATGCAGCTTGATCGGAGAACGTGGCTCGATAGCAGTCCCGCCCCGGGTCCTTGAGACCAATGTGCACAAGTCGCGAATAGGAAAGTCACCCGGCCCTTTTGCCGCGCGGGGCCACGCTATGCGTTAAGAGCGGCAGTTCGGCTAGCTTTAAAGATGTCCCGACTGGAGAGGATGTCCCCCACTCAACCAAGTTTTCTCGGACACCATAGGTGACACGTCTGCACTGGGATGAGGCGGCAACGAGAGTTGCCACTCAATTTTGCCTTTTGCAGACGATTTATTTTCATTCTTGACCTGCGTCGTGACACGCACACTCACGCTTGCCGAGAGAGCAAAGTGCAGGTCTTTACGCTCTGGCGCTATATGGAATTGTGTGGGCTGCAGACAGTCGCCGCTGGGTGCGTGAAGGACAGACCTGATTGCCGGCGCTTCGTGCGACGTTGAAGGCCCGATTGGCGGTTGAACCTGTTGAAAGAAACACTACGTCTTTTTTTGACTAAAACATCCGATGAGGGTCTCCAAATGTCGACGTACTCCCCCCCCCAAACCTGGATATGGGACGATGAAAATGGGGGTGTATTCGCCAGTATCAATCGGCCAATCGCCGGGTCGACACATGAAAAGGCGCTGCCCGTTGGCAAGCATCCTTTGCAGCTTTACTCCCAAGGGACACCAAACGGCGTTAAAGTTACCGTTCTTCTGGAAGAACTGCTTGCGGCAGGCCACGACGCTGAATACGACGCGTGGCTGATCCGGATTAACGACGGAGATCAGTTCGGGTCTGGCTTTGTTGAGTTGAACCCCAATTCAAAAATTCCTGCACTAATGGATCACAGCACTGGCAGTCGTGTCTTTGAATCCGGTGCAATCCTGCTGTATCTTGCAGAGAAATTCTCCGCATTCCTCCCTGCCTCGGGCCCAGGTCGAACCGAAGCGCTTAACTGGCTCTTCTGGCTGCAGGGTTCAGCCCCCTATCTTGGCGGTGGCTTCGGTCATTTCTACGCCTACGCACCTGAAAAATTTGAGTACCCTATCAACCGCTATTCGATGGAAGTTAAGCGGCAGCTTGACGTTCTGGACCGGAACCTTTCATTGCGCCGCTATCTTGCGGGCAACGAATACACCATCGCAGACATGGCAACCGCCCCATGGTATGGCCGCACAGTACAAGGGTTTTCTTACAATGCGGGCGAATTTCTGGACGTCGACATCTACAAGAATGTGATCCGTTGGATGGACGAAATCTCAGAACGTCCGGCCTACAAGCGGGGTGCAATGGTGAACCGAACGTCAGGCGCCCCTGAAGAGCAATTGCGCGAACGCCACGCCGCCAGCGATTTCGACACCAAAACCCAAGACCAAGTTGGTTAAGCACTTTCAGGCGAATTATAATACGGGTTCTATAGGACGCTCTTATTTCATGATGTAGCGCGATTGTTTTTGACGCTCTGAAAGCATTGCAGCCATCACATCTGTGGTGAAGGAATAGAGTTCATAAACGTCGAGGACGAAGGGGCGTCCTCCAGTGTCGTCTGTCGTGTGCTTGCTATGCGCGCATCCGTTGGCCCTTTTCTACGGAACTCGGCTCCACGCCGCGTCATCCGAACGCGCGGCACGGTAGAGTTTGGTGCCACCGTTGCGCCGGACTTCGCGACTGATTGTCGAAGGTGACCGCTTCAAGGCTCGGGCGATTGAGCGCAAGGACACCTTCGCACGCAGGCCTCTGGATATCTCTTCTCGGTCGATCAGGGTCAGAGCGAGACGCGACCTCATGCGATCAGGTGGGCGGATGCCGCCAGTGCGCGCAAGGAGCGGATAAATCGAGGATGATCCCCGATCAAAACCACGTCCAATCGAACTCATCGACTCTCCGCGTTGCCAACGATCCCATATCTCTGACTTCTGCTTGTCCGTAAAAAATACTCGGGGACGATACTTCATGCTCCACACTCCATCTTTCCAAAAAGACTAAAGTGTTGCGTCGAGCGATTGAACCCGCAAGACAGCCGTTGTTGGAAGCACGTCTACCAACGGCCGGTGCTGGCGCACAGCGAAGATGCGATTATAGTCTGCCAAGTTGATTGCTGAGCGCGCAGTAGTTGTTCCAGCATCGTTTCTTAAAAAGGACACAGTGATATGAATTCCGACCTTAAGCACTGGATCAACGCAAATCTTCAAAGTCAGAAGGGCAAGACGATCCTTGTTACCGGCGGCAATTCCGGGATCGGCTACTATGCGGCACTCGCTTTGGCGAAGGTTGGTGCAGATGTGATTATCGCAGGACGCAACGCCAAGAGGGTCGACCAAGCGGTTCGAGACATTAAGGCGGAGGGCATCGAAGGTAGCATTAACGCTGGGATCGTTGATCTGGCGAGCCTCAAGTCTGTTCAGGAGTATGCAGAGCAGTTTCGTACCAAATATTCCCGTCTAGATGTATTGATCAACAATGCAGGCGTGATGATGCCGCCTGAAGGAGCGACCGAAGATGGGTTCGAGAGTCAGTTCGGCATCAATTTTATCGGGCATTTTGCCTTGACCGGCCGTCTCTATGACATGCTGAAATCCACGCCGGGTTCGCGTGTCGTCACCCTGAGCAGCATTGCACATCGCGGTGCACAGATTGATTTTGACAACCTGCGGCTCGAAAAGCCCTATGACACACGCCGCGAGTATTACCAAAGCAAGCTGGCCGATATTATCTTTACTCTTGAGTTGGGTCGTCGCTCTGACGCAAAAGGCGATGGCGTTTTGTCAGTGGCGTGCCACCCGGGGTTCACTAAAACCGAATTGCAGCGCCATCTGGACCCCGAAATCCTTGGTAAGATGACGTTCATGGAGGCATGGCAGGGGGCTTTGCCAACACTTGTTGCAGTGACGGGCCATGTAAAATCGGGCGATTATTTTGGCCCCGACGGCCCGGGAGAGATGGGCGGTTTTCCGGCACTTGGCGTGATTGACGGCGCAGCGCTTGATGCGGCGGTGGCGGACAGGCTTTGGGCTGTTGGCGAAGATGTGACCGGCGTTGTTTTCCCTTAGACGCGGGCTAACTTTTAACGACGATTGAAAGCAATTGGGTAAAGAACGAGGACCGCAGTGTCAGTTGAACGACGAAGAATAGCGCGCCGCACGATGATCCAAGCTGGGATCGTGACAGGGTTCGGTTTTTTGCCAGCAATGGCTGGCTTGACCGGGATCGCCTTAGCTGCTGAACCTGAAACTGGAAGCGGAGACATGAACATGGATGCCCTGATTGCCGCTCTCAAATCTATAGGAGGGTCGGTATGTCTCGATGCAGCGAGCAAGCTGGAGACGGTTAATGCGAGTAGCGGCGGCTTTGACCTGCATTTGCGTCGCGCAGAACTGGGCGCGCAGGATGCACTCATTCTTGCAAATGCGTTGCAACAGATGCCTGATTTAGCCACGCAACACCTGAGGTCTTTCAGTGCCAGCTACAATCCTGATTTGAATGATGCCGGCGCAATTGTACTGGCCGGGTCGTTTCCCAAAACAATGACCGAGTTGGGTCTTGTCGGATGCTCACTGGGAGACGCTGGCGGAACTGCGATACTCGAATGGGCGCAGAAGGCATCGAGTCTTCGTATGGTCTGCGTCGAAGGCAATAATTTCTCCTCCGGTCTTAAGTCGGAATTCGCAAGACTTGGCCGGCTGAATGCGTCCTTAATGATCGTGGCTTAGCGACAGGGCTTAGACCAGTTGGCAAAGGTCCAAACGGCACATAGCAACCTAATCGCAACCTGTGCTCTCCCCGCGCCCCGCATTGTGGGCATTTGCCGCAATGTAGCAATATGAGCTGCCGTTCGCTGCGTAGAGTGCAGAGGTCCGCCAAGCGGACATCGCAGTCCTTCGTATTCTTTCCGTGAATGGCTCCAAGACTTCGCATTGCAGACTTTCGCTTTATTTTGGTGACGCTGCCGGCTTGATCGAAAGGCAAGCTCAGCAATTAAATGCGGCACTCTCTCTTTAGCCATCATTCGGGACAATCAGTTCGGCCCCTTCCGGTCCATCGCAAAACGCTGTGCATTTATCGATAAACATTTGCACCAGCCGTCGTTTCGGTCCCGGCGCGTACCCCAGCGAAAGTGTGACGCCCGACGATGCGCCAGACACTGGCAAACAGCGAATTTCGCGGCCTGCATAGGGCGGCACCTCGCGCGGCCGCATATTCAGCAGCGACACGCCGATCCCGGCGGCAACCAATGAGCGCACCATCTCCGTCGAGTTGGCGGTTGCGACGATGCGAAGCTCCTCGCCGCTTTGCTCCAGCAGATCCATATAATATCCCCGCGCCGCAGGTCGGTCCAAAAGGATCAGCGGTTCGCGCGCTATTTGGGATACTGACACAGCTCTGCCCGCAGCGATGGGATGGTCTGCCGGACACAGGCAATAGGTGGGTGCAAAGATCAGTGGTTGAGTCGCTATCTGAGGATTGGGCAATTCGGCGACAAAGATGATCACGTCAAACTGACCATCAAGCAGCCCCTTTTGCACAGACGAGTTGTCGCCTTCGCTGAATGATAGTGTCACCTCGGGATGTGCGGCCAAGAGCGGGGCACAGATTTCGGGCAGAAAGGCCGGCGCGATCGGGGCGTTGAAGCCAATCGCCAACGTCCCGGATAGGCCCGATTGCAGGTCGGAAACACCGGCGAGCAAGGCGTCATAACGCTCTAGCAGGTCGTCGATGCGTCGCTGCACATCGCGCCCGGCCAACGTCGGAAACACGCCTTTTGCCCGTGCCCGCGTCACCAGCGTCATGCCAAAGGCGTCTTCGGCCTGATTAAGTGCCGACGCAATCGCGGAAGGGGCAACGTGCATCGCTTCGGCTGCTGCCGTGATGCTACCCTGCTGTAGCGCCGCCTGCAGGTAACGCATCGCACGCAAAGATAGGGTCATACCGGAACCTCTGATTTTCAGATATAATATCTCTCATTAAACTGTTTTTCAAAGCATCATTCATCTGCAATTCTTGATGTGATAGAAATCGGGAGCCACGCCATGAAAACCAGAACTAAAGTTGTCGTCGTCGGCGGTGGTATCGCTGGCTGCTCGACCCTCTATCACCTTACACAGGAAGGTTGGACCGATGTTGTTCTGGTCGAACGCAACGAGCTGACCAGCGGCACCACATGGCATTCGGCCGCACAGGTCACTAATTTTGGGATGAACCAAACAATGGTTGGTTTGAAGTCCCATTCCATCAAGCTTTATCAGGAACTTGCAGCCGATCCGGACTACCCGATCAATTACCATCACGGTGATGGCGGTATTCGCCTTGCCAACACGCCAGAGCAGATGCAGGGCTACCGCCATTTCGCGTCGATGGCACGGGGCATGGGAGTAGAGTACGAGATCCTCGACGCCGCCGAATGCGCGCGGCGCCACCCGTTGATCTCGACCGACCGTCTTTTGGGCGGGCTTTGGGATGGGATGGACGGGGATATCGATCCCGCACAGCTTTGTCAGGCACTGGCCCGTCGCGCCCGCAATGCCGGGGCACAAGTCTATCGCAACACACCTGTCACGGCGTTGACCCAGCACAAGGATGACACCTGGACGGTGCATACCGAGCACGGTGACATAGACTGTGATATCGTAGTGAACGCCTGCGGTTACCGCGTGAACGAGGTGGGTGGCATGATGGGTGTGCACCACCCGGTCGCCTCGATGGAGCATCAGTATTTTCTGACTGAGCCGATCCAGGCGATTACCGACTTTGGCAAACGCGTGCCACTGCTGCGTTGCCCTATTGATGACTTCTACTCACGACAGGAAAAGCAGGGCCTGCTGGTCGGATTCTACGAACAGGACTGCAAGACATGGGGTATGGACGGGATCGATCCGAATTTCGTGAATGCGCTTTGCCCCGATGATCTGGAGCGGATCATGCCGGTGCTGGAGAACGTCTTTAAGCGTATGCCGGTGCTGGAAGAAGTCGGTATTCACACCGTCGTCAACGGACCGATCACCTACACCATCGACGGCGCCCCACTGGTCGGACCTATTCCCGGCAAACGTAACGCATACTGCATCATCGGTCTGCGAGCGGGACTGGGCGAAGGTGGCGGGCATGGCTGGCTGCTCGCCCAGCAGATCGTGCACGGCGAGGCTTGCTACGACACATGGGTGATCGACCCGCGCCGCTTTGCTGGCCACACCAACGTGGAACTGACCGCGCTCAAGTCGATCGAAGACTATCAGAACGAATTCCGCTTTCATTTCCCCCATGAACACCGCCCCGCCGGACGGCTCGCCAAGACGACACCGCTGACCCCCATTATGGCCGGAGAGGGTGCAGATTTTACGGTGGTCAACGGCTGGGAACGGGTCGATTACATCAAACCCACACCTGATTTTCACCCCAGCCTGAGCTTCGATTTTAATGAGGCTTTCGACGTCATTGGCGCGGAAGTCCGCAACGTGGCCGAAAACGTCGGTCTGGCCGAGGTCACTGGTTTTAACCGGATTGAGATCACCGGCAAGGAGCGTCACGCGTTTCTTGACCGGATGTTCTGCGGCACCGTTACGAAACGCGAAGGACGGGTTGGTCTGGGGTATCTGCTCAACCACCACGGCTGCGTCAAGGGCGAGGCGACAGTTGCCAACCTTCCCGCCTCTGATCGTGGTCCGGCGCGGATTTGGTACGGGTCTGCTGCTGCAAGCGAATTCCACGACATGGATTGGCTGACCGCGCATCTGAACCCTGACGAAGATGTGCAACTGCGTAGCCTGACCAATGACCAAACAATCCTTGTTCTGGCAGGGCCAAAGGCTCGCGCGGTGCTATCGGATTGCGCCCGTGGCAATTGGTCGGCGGTGGCCTTCCCGTGGCTGTCCGTGCGTGAATGCTTCATCGGCTTCGCCCCCGCCACGGTTATGGGCGTCAGCTTTTCTGGAGAATTGGCCTACGAGATCCACATCCCCAACGCCTCGCTCTATGCCGCCTATCTGGCTCTGCGCAAAGCTGGGGACGCTCATGGCTTGAAACTGTTCGGCGCGCGTGCGGTGGACTCGATGCGCATGGAGAAGGGCTTCCTGCATTGGAAAGCCGATTTGATCACAGAATTTGATCCATTTGAGACGGGGCTTTCGCGGTTTGTGAAGCTCGACAAGGACGAATTCATCGGCAAGGACGCTCTCTTGCAGCGGCAGGCCAACGGCCCCCGCAAACGGCTCGTGCCGCTCAAGATCGACGCCAGTCATGCGCCAGCCCACGCAGGAGGTTCGCTGATGCAAGGCAACAAAGTAGTGGGGACCGTCACATCTGCTGATTGGGGGCACCGTCTGGGCATGAACCTTGCCTATGCCTTTGTCGATCCACAGCTTGCGAGCGTTGGCAGCCTGATACAGCTGGACATGTGTGGCAATTTGGTTGCTGCCGAAGTTATAGCCCCATCGCCATATGATCCGGCATTTGATCGGATGCGGAGCTAAGCAGTCAGCGCCATAACCGGACCAATCCACAATCTACTTTCTGATGTCAGCTATGCTCGGTCTTGGGGCTTTCGCGCGCGCTGGAGCATCCGGCAAAAGGGCTCTTAGCTGCGGTTCGCTGCTGTTTGCATTAAGGCCGCTGTGCGGGATAAAGCTGCCGATACCTTGCAAGAGCGCGCCCTACGCGGTGCCCTGCGCACGGATGCGCAAAAACTGGAGAAAGATGCTTTGAGCCAGTTTTCCTCGATATAGTCGACATTTAGGAGCAAAATTCCACAAGACTGGCCTGTACTGGATGGGTGGACTAGGCTTTCAGGACGGATCGGTGATGGAAACCTTTTGATGGCCTGAAGGCGTTTTGTCCCATTGTCCAGTCTCGTGCTTCCGAGTCCGGTTTGGCGCGTTTCAGAAGGATTTTGAATGATCTGTTTCAGAGAGTGCGGCTAAGAAAATTCTGCGATGCGGCATGCAGGCCCTTGAAATGCTGCAGTGCAGCAATCATGTTTTGTGTAGACGCACAAAGCGGGGATGGCCCTGCCAACCCAAAGGATTTCAAGATGAACAAGACACTAGACACGACAACAATGCATAACGACACGATGGCGGCTTTCCCGATCGATGCTTCCGCAGCCGAGGGCGCATTCAAGTCCTGCGCTGAGCTCAATGAGAAAATGAGCGCCGTGGCTTCGACCGCGGTTGAAAAGTCGGCATCGATTTCCCAGCAGTGGACTCAGGAAACGCTGAAAGGCTTGTCGGACGTCTCGAAAGCCAAACCGGCGCCAGCAGACTACATTCAGGCCATGACCGATTTCGCCACTGGATACTCCAAGGCGGCCACCGAGCATTTGACAGCTTTCGCTGAAATCGCGAAGAAAGCTCAGGCGGACACGATCGAATTGATAACGGCGGCCGGCAAGACCTTTGGCGATGAAACAACTTCGGTTGCCAAGACTCCCAGCAAGGACGCCACGTCTGTTACGAAGACTGCTGCTGCGAAGTAGGCAGGCAACTCTAGGCGCAAGCTTCTATCGGGGCACACGACATCGAGGCAGGCTCTCAAGGGCCTGCCTTTTTTGGTTTTCGATGAAACACGATATGCTACATGCAGACGGGCCCTTGAATAGCAATGCACAGAGCCAACTCTCCGGGAAATATGCGGCATGGCCTTACGCCGCGCAGGTCCGTTGAAAACGCCGCCATCGATTGACGTTCACTTGGAACAGTTGAAAGTTTGCTAGGGGCTTCTTCTTTCGACAAAATCCGACCAAGGGTAAGAACATGGAGAAACCAAAGAACATTGCTCTTCTCATGCAACCGTAGGCTGCCAATTGAGAGCTTTTCGGCGGTGGCTGAAAACAACGCTCATGGAGCAAGTCTTCCGCATTGCGAAGCGAAAGTGGGAAGCGGACGTACATCATCACCGCCAGGCGGATTGCCCCAGCGTGTTTTAAAGCAACGAAACGGGCTGCGTTTTGTCATTCTACGAAGCTGGATCGTCGCCCTGCCCGTCTCAGGTCAATTTCCTCTGACAGAGTCATTCGCGCTGATTGGAAGGAAATGCGGGGATGCGAGCTCGACGAAGATGATGTTCACATTTGGACCGAAGGTCAGGAAACAAGGTCGTCGAGGTAGAGCGGCAGCATCTCTCGCCATGTCGGCCAGTCGTGATCATATTGCTCTCCCCAGGCATCGACGCGGTTAGGAATAGCCTTTTCGCCGAGAAGTTCACCTATGCGCCAACTTTCCGCGGGGTTCTCCCAGCGACCTTGGCCAAAAGGCAGCGCGATGAACCGGGATTGAAGCGTCTTGAGAATTGGTCCTTCAAGGTGCGGTAGGAAGGCGAGTGGCGAGGCGAAGTAATAGTCGCTGTTGCCTTGAAAATCCAATAGACTTTCCAGATCATAGGTGCCGCTCATCCCCAGCGCAGTATGGAAAAGATGCGGATAGCGACATGTGACTGCCACCGCATTAAACGCTCCTATTGACGCCCCTGCCGCGAGGATTTCGATGTTTTCGTCGTTGCAGTCCGCGCGAATTGCCGGAACCACTTCGTGAGCGACATATTCGTGGAACTGGTTCAGCAGCCAGCAGCGATGCTCAATTGATCCTTCTTTCGACGCAAAAGCAGCGCCGGCAATACTATCACATGAGTATATTTTGATGCGTCCCTCCGCGAGCAGCGGGCCGAGAACGCGGATCACTTGCATCCGGTCGATTTCTTCCGCATCGCCGCCGGCGGTTGGAAATAGGAGCACCGGCTGACCGAAGTCTCCCCAGCGTGCCAGCGCGATCTCACGATGCAGCCGGTCAGAACGCCACCTAGAAACCTTCTTTGTCACCGTGCCGCCCCTCCTGATCGCGCCACAACTGGATCCGGTCCCAGAACAGTTCGGTGAACTCCTCGTGTTCATGTGTAGGGAACAGCGCCTGGACCTTCTGGCGGATAGCATCGCGTAGCTTTTCCGAACCGAAGAAATCGTAGGCCAGTTCGTCGAGGTCACTGAGCTGGTTTTTGCAGAATTTGCGAAACTCTTCGGTTTCAAACCGCTTGTGGGCGATCTTGGCGTATTCGGTCAGCTTCTGCCGTGGGGATCGGTCACTATCGGCAATTTTGAAAAACGGTGCCCATTCCATGTTCTTGTGCATCTGTCGGTCGGTGGCCGCACAGTACAACGACCAGCGCAGGTTAGCCTTAATAAGCCAGGGGAAATGGTAATGTATCGACGTCACCTGACTGTCCGGACATGCGTTCGCAAAATCGATCGGTTGCCAGATCCCGTCGCGCCTTAGCGCTTCGCATGAATTGAATTCCCAACCGAAGAAGGCATTGATCGTCAGTGTCATGTCCTTAAGCGTCTGCTGATCCTCGGCGCTTAGGAAGTTGATGTCCTGACGATAGCGGTCGTGCAACGGAGCGCCGGGATCATAATTTACATGACGGATTTGCGGACCCAGCCCGACGTTGCGCACGAAAAAGTCATGCGGCAAAACGGCTGCCTGCAAGTTCATAACTTCAGTCCCGCTAGCATCATAAGCACGATGCAACTCACTTGCGTTGTCTATCTTCGTAACGCCCTTCCAGCCGCCTCCGTGATAGGGCTTCATGAATAGGGGGTAGCCGATCTTATCTCCAATCTCGTCCAGGTTGAACATACGGGCATATTTGGTCAACGTGGCTTCAAGATCATCAGACGGATCGTAGGCCTTGGGCGGCAGCATCCAGGTCTCGGGCACGGGAAGCCCCAGCCGCAGCATCGCTGCATAACTGGTGTGTTTCTCGTTCGACTGAAGCGACCAAGGGTTGTTGTAGACATAAAGATCATCGATCAGGATAGCTTTCTTGATCCATTCGCGGCTTGTGGAATACCAATGCGTGAGCCGGTCGATCACAACGTCGTATTTGACAGGCTGTTGAAGGCTGAATGGCTCGATTGTTATGCGTTCAACAGCGAAGTCTAGCGTCTTTCCGCTAACCTTTAGGCCATCTTTGGTGAGTGCCTCGAACAGGCTTTCATAAGCGATGGGCCAACAAATATCAGCCCCTAGTGAGAGCCCTATGTGTTTTAAGTTCTTAGCCATGGATTCCCCCTGCCTCCAAGCGACACGCAAAGTATTGAGCCGAGTCTATTCGTCCGCCCTAGATTTAAGGACCCAGATCAACGCGTCCCGCAACTGATCCCGCCAGTTGTGCCAATGATGACCGTCCCACGAGCTTTTGAACATGACATCTACGCCGCTATTCCGCAAAAGATCCGCAAGGGCCTCGTTATCATCTGCCAGACCTTCTAGCTCACCGGTCGATATGAAGGCTCTCGTGCCGGTCAGTGCCGGTGCGCGGCGGACGACATCAACCAGTCGGGCGGCGCGGTGGAAAACGACGTGTGGTCGCTTACTCAGTTTCGAAGGGTCCAAGACGAAAGAACCCGATTTTAGGATTAGGCCGCCAAAAACGCCGCGAAATCGAAAGGCCGTCGCCAATGATGCGACGGCACCCAAGCTGGCGCCAAGAAGTATACGTTCTTCGGCTTTCTTCGAAACCGAATAGCTCTCTATCACCGCAGGCAGTAGCTCTCCGGCGACATATCGCGCGTGGCGACGGCCCTTAGGATACTCGCTCATCCGATCATCGGCCTCAATAAGAACTGCTATCAGAGGCGGAATATCACCGGCATCAATCAGATTATCGAGCGAAACAGTGAGGTCGGCATATTCGTCGTAGTCACCACCATCATGTATGACGACAAGTGGATAGGTCTCGTTCGTGTCGTACCCATCAGGTAGGTAAATGCGCTCTGTTCGGGTCCGGCCGAATACCGCACTTTCGATCTTCAGTTCTTCGATGAGGCCATCTGGTGCGCCACGATTTCGGCTCCATTCCGGAGGAGCATATCCGAAGGTCATCGCGACCGAATTCTCACCAAAGGGATCGCCGGCACGATGCGGATTCATGGGGTCAAGAACCCATTCCTCCCCGCCTGGAAACGCCACTTTCAATTTATATTCAAATCGGCCGCCGTCCTGAACTGATACCCTAAGAACCCAAAGATCGCTGCCAGCTAGGCGTTGGAAGACAAGCCGGTCGACGCCCGCATGGATCCACCGAAGCAGTTCCAGCGAAACTGCCTCGCCGCGCCAGAGAAAGGTTAACGCTCCAGGCTCGACAAGCGGTGACACAAGCCCGGATATGAAATAGTTGACGGCGTCGGGCGACATGTCGCCGGTTGTTATAAGTGCTTTAAGGCTCGGGTGCACCGCATCTGGCCTGCCCTCAGGCATACCCGCCTTGTTGCTCTGAGTGTGATTTTTCATAACTGTCCTGGCTGGCCGATGATCAAGTCGGCGTATGCACGCGTAGCTTCAGGCCTCAAGTAAGGGTTTGCGCGGTGCCCCACAATCCCGTCCCTTAGCTAGCACGCACCGCTCAGGCGCCGGTCGTGGATTATCTCTATGCCACGCGCGTCTCGTAGATTCTCCACATTTCGGAGCGAAAGAGGAAACCGAACGTAGATGGGGCTGCGTTTTGTCATTCTACCAAGCTAAATCGCCGCCCTACCCCTCTCAAGCCAGTTTCCTCTGACAAAGCCCTCAGAGACAAGCTAAAGTAGGGCCGCAAGTGTCCCGCAGGTCTGTCTAGGCTACACCAGAGGAAAGCCAAGCAATGCAGTGTCATAAGGAAGGCATCAAATGCCCAAAATGACGAAGGCCGCCGTTTTCGTCGAACCCAACCGGATCGTTCTCGATGACAAACCGATCTCGGACGTGGGGCCGCTCGACGCGCTCATCCGCCTTGCGACAACGACGATTTGCGGCACCGATATTCATATTCTGAAAGGCGAATACCCGGCGGAACGCGGCCTCACCATCGGCCATGAACCCGTTGGCTCGATCGAGAAATCGGCGCGGCGTACAGGAGTATTTCGATGGCAGCGCGTGATTGCAGGTGCGATTTGCCCCAGTGAGTATAGCAGCGCACCGCTACACGCTTGACCAGATCGAGGAGGCTTAATGATCTGTTCCCGAACCAGCGGGGTGGCGTACTCAAGATTGCTCCCCCGGCTTGAGAAAATGGCATGACACGGAAAATGACAGTCGCGCCGACCCCTTCTGAGAACGAAATAGGCGGTTCGTTTGTGTCGGGCTCGGATCGGGACCCGCACACGCTTTCGGTCGAATATGCTTTGGCGGCATTCGAGGCTACGCGTGCGGGTCTGAGTGCGACCGAGGCCGCGGAGCGGTTGGCGCGCCATGGTCCAAATCGCCTGCCGGAAACGGCGCGACGCGATCCGATCCTGCGCTTTCTGGCTCATTTCAACAATGTCCTGATCTATGTCCTGCTTGGCGCTGCGGCCACAACGGCGACTCTGGACCATTATGCCGACACGGCCGTGATACTTGCGGTCGTGTTCGCCAATGCGATTATCGGTTTCATTCAAGAGGGTCAGGCGGAACAGGCGATGGAGTCCATCCGTCAGATGCTTGCGCCCCATACGACAATTCTGCGCGACGGCGAGCGTCACGGCATCGACAGCGTCGACGTGGTTCCGGGCGACGTCGTGTTTCTTGAACCGGGCGAAAGGGTTCCGGCCGATCTGCGCCTGTTCGAGGCCACTGGTCTTCGGATCGATGAAGCCATCCTGACAGGTGAGTCTGTTCCCGTGGAGAAAAACCTTGAGCCTGTCGCCCAAGGCGCCGCAATAGGTGACCGCAACTGCATGGCCTTCAGCGGTACATTGATCACCGGTGGATCGGGGCGTGGTCTGGTCGTCGCAACTGGTGCGACAACCGAAATCGGCAGGATCGGCGGAATGATCTCCACGATCGAGACGCTGACGACCCCTCTTGTCGAGCAGATGGACCGCTTCGCCCGCTGGCTGACGATCCTGATCCTGCTGATAGCGTCAGTGCTGCTGGCCTATGGCTATTTCGTAAGCCACCTATCCTTCGTTGAGATATTCATGAACGTCGTCGGCCTGTCGGTCGCTGCAATTCCCGAAGGACTTCCCGCCGTCATGACGATTGCTCTGGCAGTTGGCGTGAAGGCTATGGCGCGCCGCAACGCGATTGTGCGCCGCCTGCCTGCGATAGAAACCCTTGGCGCCGTATCGGTCATCTGCACGGACAAGACAGGTACCCTGACCCGGAACGAGATGATTGTGGCCACCGCGATGACCACCGAAGGAAGCTTCACGGTGCATGGTGACGGCTATTCTCCCATAGGCACAATAGATCCCGAGCCTGCGTCCGGCGCATTGGTGGAACTGGCGCGCGCAGCAGTCCTATGCAACGACGCCGCCCTGCGCGAAACCGTCGGGTCCTGGAACGTTGCAGGCGATCCCATGGAAGGCGCGCTTCTTGCCTTCGCAGGAAAACTCGACGTCGTTTTCGATGGGTGGACCCGGCATGACGAGATACCGTTCGATGCCGTGCACCGCTTCATGGCAGTTCTGGCTGAAGCGCCTGACGAAGACGGCCTTATACTGGTCAAGGGTGCCCCGGAACGCGTGTTGTCAATGTGTGCGACGCAACGAAGCGAGGGTCAAGACGTGGCACTCGACCATGCGTTTTGGGATCGCGCGGCACATCGCATTGCCTCGGAAGGCCAGCGTGTTCTGGCTTTCGCGATGCAAAGTACGAAGAACAACCGCATCGACAGATCGAAACTGGATGGGCAACTGACGTTGATCGGTCTGACCGGCCTTATCGACCCGCCCCGCCCCGAAGCCATTAAAGCGGTCGCCAACTGTCACGATGCAGGCATTGTCGTTAAGATGATTACTGGCGATCACGCCGGCACCGCCTCAGCCATCGGGCAGCAGATCGGGCTAAAGAACCCCTCCTCCGTATTGACCGGGGCTGACATCGACAGGCTCAACGACCCGGAGTTGGCGCTTGCTGCGCTGGACACCAACATCTTCGCCAGGACATCACCTGAGAACAAGCTGCGCCTGGTCACGGCGCTGCAGGCGCATGGCCTGACCGTCGCGATGACGGGTGACGGTGTCAACGACGCCCCCGCTCTGAAACGCGCCGACGTTGGCATCGCGATGGGCGTGAAAGGCTCCGAGGCCGCCAAGGAAACGGCGGTTTTGATATTGGCCGACGATAATTTCGCGTCGATCGCCGCCGCAGTAAGTGAGGGGCGCACGGTCTATGACAACATTCGCAAGGTGATCGGGTTCGAGATCCCAACCAGCTTTGGCGAGGCCGGGGCAATAACGGTTGCGCTGCTACTTGGTCTGGCTCTGCCGGTTTCACCGTTGCAGATTCTCTGGGTGAACCTGATTACAGGCGTTTCTCTCGGGCTGGCCCTGGCCTTTGAACCGACTGAACCCGGCACTATGCTGCGCGCGCCGCGTCCGAGAAACGCCCCCTTGCTGGACAGAGGACTGGTCTGGCACATCGTCTTCATTTCGGTGTTGTTCGTCGCTGCCGTATTTGGTGTGAATTTCTATGCTCTCGACAAGGGCTATTCTCTGGAACTGGCACAGACGATGGCGATGAACATGCTGGTTGTGCTGGAGATCTTCCATATTTTCTTCATTCGCAACATCTTCAGCACGTCGCTGACCTGGGCCGCAGCACGTGGTACCAAAGCGATCTGGATAAGCTTGGCGCTCGTGGTTCCCGCGCAGCTTCTCCTGACCTACTGGCCAACGGCACAGCAAATCTTTGGCACCCGAGCCGTATCGCTCTTTGACGGTGTTCTGATCTTGATCATCGGCATGGTTTTCTTTGCAATCATCGAAACTGAGAAGCAACTTCGGCTTACCTTGACTGACCGTAGGAAAAGCCGCTAGCCGCCGTCCGGTTTCTGATAGCCGTCTGCCGGACCTTTGAGCAAAGCGTAGGTCGCCGCGCAGCAGGTCTGGCTTTTTTAAGGGCTCGGTCGCCACCTCTACGTCTGATGCCCATAGGTACCGGGGGCCTGGATGATCGGAGCGCGCGCCGATGCCCTAGCATTGGTGCAGAAACGCGGCGGCTGCTCTTGTCGTCCAACCAGTCTTTCCAATAGGGCCACAATGACCCTCACTCGATCGCCAGCTACGCAAACCATACATCCGGCCCGATCCCGTCGATGCTGTAATCCGTATAGACTTTGATATGCATGCTGGTTCTTTTCAAAATCTCCCTACAAATGGCGAAGATTTCTTGGTTGTAGGCGTCATTCAATCCGGTCGTGAGATGTCGCGAAATGCTGTGGGTAAAGCGCGCACCTAATAGTGCGTCCTGGACGGCAGCTTCGTTCCCGCGCAACAGCTATTGGTGCACGGTACCGCTAGGGTCATCGGGAAGCAGGATATGCGCAGGCAATCGTGATTACCGATCTAGACCCAAAACAGACCTTTGCAATTACGCGGGATCGATTTACGGCCACACGTGACACGGCCTTTCAAAGCTATTTGCTGAACATGACTGGCAGCTTTGCGTCACTGAGCAATGCATACGTGGCCGTACCAACGACGACATCATAGGCTTTGGAGTGCCCAAAGGCGCCAACGACGATCAGATCTGATCCTTTCTCGAAGGCGCTCTTCTTTATCATCTCTGCGACGTCCTTGGCCATTCCATCACGATGCTCAAGGGAGACCTTCAGACCGTGTCGTGCAAACATATTGGCAAGTTCAATTGTATCGGACTCGGCAAGCTCGTCCTTCTGTGACCTGCCCACATGCAGCACGCATACCCTTGCCCCCTCATCGGCCAGCGTCAAAAGATCGTGGGCTGCCCGTGCCGCTTCGCGTGTATCGCTCCACCCCAACAGGATGTTTTCTCCAACTGTCGGCCCCTCATATCCCAACGGCACGACGATCACTGGGCGGCCGCTGTCACGAATGACGTCCATGCGCGCATTGCGTTGGTCATAGCGTTCGGTCTCTTTGTCTTCATCGGACATGATCACCAGATCAGCCACCCGAGAGCTTTCAACCATTCTATCTGTGGCCGAGGTCGATTCTGCCTGCAAAAGGCGCCATTCATTGGGGAAGTCTTCGTTCTTTGTATATTTGTCAAAGATGCCCCTGATTGCCTCGGCTTCTCTAGCCTGACTTTTGTTGAAGGTGTCAAAGACAGGGGCCGGGATGTGCATTGCGATGCTAGGGTAAACGTTCAATGCCTCCAGCGTGTGAAGTCCCACCAGATGTGCATTGAGTTTGCGCGCAAGCGGCACCGCCAGTTTCATCAACGTCTCAGCATGATCCTGAGTTGTCAGGCAAACAAGGATTGTCTGTAGGCTCATTTTTCGCGACCTTTCTGGGGACGTTGGCAAGAAACGTCATAAGAACGTTATCAAACCCAAAGTGTGGCTCACTGATCCAGATCAACACTCCTGCCGATATTCTGTGGGCAAGAACGACGTATGTTCCCAGGTCTATGGCAGAGTGCGGTGATCCTGCTTTTTAGGACAGATTTGCTTCTTGGCTAAGAGGCATCTGGTTCTGTTCATGCCGCTTTTCGTATACGTCGTGTGTATGCTTTCGCTGCGTCGCAGTGGGCTGCTTCGAGCCCAGAGCAGACAATCTCGCCAGATTGTGCTAGGCTACAATCGTTTGAGGCACCCATGCATCCAAGAACCGCACCTTTCGGAGGACGGATACATGATCATGCGGATATTTCAGGTCGTCACGAGACCGGGCAAAGAGGAAGAGTTCGGCAAGTTCTTCCACGAGACGGCGATCCCATTAATGAAAGGGACAAAGGGTATTGTTCAAGTGCTACCCGGTGCTCCACGTCAGGAATCCCCGAGAGAGTTTAGCTTTGTCATGATCTGGGACAGCTTGGACTCGCTCAAGGCATTCGTCGGCGAAGACTACCAAAGCGCTCACATTGATCCGGAAGAGGCTGAATTGGTCGAGTCCCGGACAATCAGGCACTACGACTTGGCCGATTAGGGCTGGGGTTTGACCAATAGAAAGGGATTGGGAGGGAAGAATGCTTAAGGGAAAATGCGGCTGCGGCGCTGTCACCTATAAAATGAAATCACCACCGATGTTCGTGCATTGCTGTCATTGCAGTGAGTGCCAAAGGCTGACGGGAGCCGCCTACGTCTTGAACGCAATAATCGAGGCCGATCGCGTCGAGTATGAAGGACCGATCAGTGAACATGAACTTCCGACACCGAGTGGAAAAGGCCAAATTTTAACCCGCTGCGAACATTGCGGCGTAGCGGTCTTCAGCAGCTACATGGTTCGACTTGGCAAGCTGCGTTATGTGCGTGTCGGAACCATGGATGACCCAAACCGATGCCCCCCGGATGTACAAATCTTCACGAGCAGCAAGCAGGCATGGGTACCTCTCAGCAAAGACATCCCTGTCTTTGAAGAGTTCTACAATTTTGACGAGGTTTGGCCGAAGAAGGCGCTCGATCGGCTAGAGGCGGCGCTGGCCTAAATTGTTCGCCAGTGTTGATCCGAAACTGCGGCGTTGCGCGAAGCGGCCATCGGTCAATTGGCGGCGTTGAGCCCAAAATAGACAGGTCCAATAGAACAATGAGGACGTTTTTTTCACAAGGCGCCCGTTGCTTTGTTAGAACTTGCAAAGCGCAGGAGGCTTAGCGATGGCCAGTGATTTCTATAACGCCGAGATGGCGGCAAAACAGGAGCAGATGGCCAGAACCGAGGACATGGTTCGTCAACGCTCCGAGATCATGCGTGTGCTGTCGCCGAGCAAAGCTGAAGTCATTCTGGAACTTGGCGCGGGAAACGGCATTTTGGCACGAGACATGGTCAACGCCGTTGGGCCCAAAGGACGTGTTGTCGGCTTGGATTCATCGGAGGCGATTTTGGAGATGGCACGCCACATCTGCCCCGAAGGCGAATTCCTGCTTGGCGACGCGCAGGACCTGCCTTTTGAGGACGGGACCTTCGACGCCATAGTTGCTGCGCAGCTTTTTTGCTTTCTCGATGATGTCGATTGCGCGCTGACCGAAGCATTCCGTGTTCTGAAACCTGGTGGTCGCATCGTAATACTGGACACAGATTGGGAAACGTTGGTTTGGACAAGCAGTGACCCCGCCCTGATGAAGCGCGTGATGACGACCTATCAGGCGGTCTACGCCGATGCCAGATTGCCTAGGTCATTGCCAATGAGACTGGCGTTGGCCGGGTTCTCCAGCATATCGGCGGAAGGTTTTGTGGTTTTGAACACCAGCTTTGGCGAGGACACGTACGCACGCCAATCGGCAGGGTTCGCAACTTCCATTATGGACAGT
>CAJQNG010000252.1 GCA_905479635.1 uncultured Boseongicola sp.
TCACATCCCCGTTTTCAAATTCAGTTTCGATCATTATGCGGACGTCCATCCAAATACTCCCCTGGCTTTCACCAAGCAAACACCGGTCCGCACCCTCAGGTTCTTTCCACTCCCGACCACCGCAGGCATAAGGGCTTAAACAACAGATCTGAAGGCTCGCATCGACCGACGCGGCGCCGCGAAAGGATCATGGTCCGCTTCAAATCGCCCGGCCAAGCACAGCTCTCTTTGTCTGTCCACGATCAAGTGCAAACCGTATTTCGCCCTCGTCGCCACAAACTATCCGCCCCTGCCTATCGACACTCTCGCTCAGATGCTCACAGCAATTGGGACGTCATCACGTGTGAGGTGAAGGCCGCTTGATCAGGGGTGCGGGGCTCCTTTTCGGCAAGAGCCGATAAGTTGACGATGCCGTTCAGCTCACGTCCCATCCACCGCGATCTGCACCCGCCTCATGACAGTGCCGGGCGTCGGCCCGATAACCGCATTGGCGTTTGCAGCGGCCATCGATGATCCGGCGCGTTTTAAGCGTTCGCGAGATGTTGGACCCTATCTCGGGCTGGTCCCCAAACGCCACCAGTCCGGCGAGGTGGATTACAGCGGCAGCATCTCAAAACGCGGGGACGTGCGGGTCCGAACACTGCTTTATGAAGCCGCAAATGTGATGCTCACGCGATATGCAGCGCCGCTGAAGCTCAAGTCATGGGCTCTCGCCATCGGTCGACGCTCAACTATGAGAAAGGCGCGGGTCGCGCTGGCAAGGCGGCTCGCGATCATCCTGCATGCGATGATGCGCGATCAGACTGACTTCCAGATCGCATGACCAGAAACTGAACAACAACAGAGGATTCCTACATCACAGTTCCCATGCGGGACGACGCCCGAGGGAGAGCGTGGAACATGGCGGCTATTGTGTAGCGACAGTCAATCAACCAACTGATCGCGGTTTCAACATTGCCACTCCACACCCAGCCAACCCCATCATGAGCCAGCGCGCTCGAAGAGAACCAACGCAACCTCAGACGCCAAACAGCCCGCAAAGCGGGATAGCATGTTGACAGATTAGAGAACAGAATAGGCTCGAAGCTGCCGTTCGCTGCGTATGCCTTCAATGTCCTTCCCGCTCTATTGGCATGATTTGGCGCAAATCCAAGCCATTGGCGCGAAAGCTTGAGCAAATTGCCGAGATAGTTTGGTTGGAAGGCAATAGGCAGCGCGTCGTTTAATCCACTATATGAACTGTCGTCGGATTGCCTATGTTACATCCAATTTGAAGCACAGGTTTAAAGGGGGCATTTTTTTGATGACTGAGCACCGAGATCTGGAAACGCGTATCGCAATGGGGCGGGGTGACCTGCCCGCTGATCTGGTTCTGAAAGGTGGGCAGGTGTTCGATTTGGTGACTGGTGAAATGCTGACTGGAGACGTGGCAATTGCGGGTGAGACAATTGTGGGGACCGGGGCGCAGTACGACGGAACGCATGAAATTGATGTGAGCGGTCGGGTTCTTGTCCCCGGCTTTATCGATACGCATCTCCACATCGAAAGCTCGCTGATCACCCCCCTTGAGTTTGACCGCTGCGTGACGCCCCGAGGTGTTACAACTGCCATTTGCGACCCCCACGAGATTGCGAATGTGATTGGCTCGGAGGGTATTCGGTATTTCCAAACCGCATCTGAGCACACGTTGATGGATGTACGTGTGCAATTATCGTCGTGTGTCCCGTCAACTGAAATGGAGACTGCTGGCGCGCGGCTTGATGCGGAGGATATCGCGGCACTTCGCGGTCATGCATCGGGTATCGGGCTCGCTGAATTTATGAATTACCCGGGCGTAATCCATCGGGATCCGGTGGCAATGGATAAGCTCCGCTTGTTCGAGGGCGGTCACATCGACGGCCATTGCCCGTTGCTATCCGGACGAGATCTGAACGCCTACGTGGCGGCGGGCATTCGAACCGAGCACGAGGCTACAAGCGCGGCGGAAGCGAAAGAGAAGTTGCAAAAGGGAATGCGGGTTCTGATCCGCGAAGGGTCGGTATCCAAGGACCTTCATGCGCTTCAACCGCTTCTGACGGAACGCACTGCGCCCTATATGTGCCTTTGTACCGATGATCGAAACCCGCTTGATATCGCAGAGCATGGCCATCTCGACTACATGATCCGCACGTTGATAGCGCTGGGCACTCCTCTGCTTGCGGCCTATCGCGCTGCAAGTCTGTCGGCCGCCGAGGCCTTCGGGTTGAAGGACAGAGGTTTGATTGCGCCGGGGTTGCGCGCTGACATTGTTGTTCTGGACAGTCTGGAAAGCTGTCGCGCGACGATGGTCTTTTGTGCCGGGCGCCTCGCAAATGCCGAAGCATTCGGCGAGCGTGACACGGTGCCAATTGTCGGACGTAACTCCGTGAAGGCACCCACTGTCGCACCCGCAGATTTTCGAGCTTCGGGTAATCGTGAACAGACGGATGTCATCGGCATCTTGGAAGGTAAGATCTTGACCGAGCATCTGACTGAAACCATTGCGATCACCGATGGGGACAAACGTCCCGATCCGAAACGCGATCTTGTGCGCATAGCCGTCATCGAACGGCATGGAAAAAATGGCAATATTGCTACGGGTTTTGTCCGCGGGTTTGGAATGAAATCCGGCGCCATTGCATCTACAGTGTGCCACGATCACCACAATATCGCCTGCGTCGGCGTTGACTACGCCGATATGGCACTGGCTTCGAACAGATTGAGCGCGTTGGAAGGCGGTTTCGTAGTTGTGCAAGATGGCGTGGTTCTTGCCGAACTTGCACTTCCGGTTGCTGGTTTGATGAGTTTGGACCCTTTCGAGAGTGTGCAAGATCAATTGGGTGCGCTTCGCGATGCTGCCAAAACGCTGGGTGTGATCTTGGAAGAGCCGTTCTTGCAGCTTGCGTTTCTTGCTCTGCCCGTGATTCCGGCGCTAAAAATTACGGATCGAGGCATGGTCGACGTGAACAAGTTCGAAATCATTTCATGATTTTGTATCCGTGCTTGCGAACTTTTCTTAACCAAGATTACGCAGAGGTTTCCCTGGGGCTCCGCATCAAGAGTCACGGCCTCTTATTCGGGGAGTTCTTGCGTGCCACACCTGGTTATGGATCAGGTCCTCGATCGCGATAGCTTGTCCATGGGATGACACGCGGTGCGAACCATCAACATCAATTGCCCTCCTGCACAATAACGGAGAACATTCCAATGATGCGTCTGGTACAGGAGCGGCCAGACGCTTTTGTCTTTCCAATCGCCTAATGCAAAGCGGGGTGTCTTTGGGAAATTGCGGACGCTTTTAGCGTTCTAGCGATAGCGGCGCAGTGTTTCTCCAGGCTCAAGCTTGGGTGTAAGCTCGACCCGTTGTCCGCGTTCGGTTATCGTCCCATCGCTGCGGCCAGCAATGATCCGCGCCGCCTCGCGA
>CAJQNG010000253.1 GCA_905479635.1 uncultured Boseongicola sp.
TGTCAATCGAACTGATCCTCAGGCGCGGCAAATCAGGCACCAAGCGCAGAATACGCATCACCAGATCACCCAAACGTGGTGTCGCGGGCAGGTCCGCACCCCAAGAGGTCAGGTCAACGCCGGTGAGCACAACTTCGTTAAAACCCTTGTCCACCAAACGCTTGATTTGATCGACAACGACCCCCGCAGGCACAGACCGCGAATTGCCACGCCCGAAAGGGATGATGCAGAAAGTACAGCGGTGGTCACAGCCGTTTTGAACCTGCACGTAGGCGCGATGGCGACCGAAGCCGTCAATCAGATGCCCTGCGGTTTCGGTGACGGACATAATGTCGTCGACCTGAACCCGTTCAGTCTCGCCAATGAAGTCGGCGGCGCGTTTCCAGGTATCAGGGGCCATTTTTTCGGTATTGCCAAGCACCAGATCGACTTCCGCCATATTGGCAAAGCGTTCCGGCTCGGTCTGTGCGGCGCATCCCGTCACGATCAATTTCGCGGTCGGGTTATCGCGGCGAAGGCGGCGGACCTCTTTCTGGCTTTTGCGCACGGCTTCTGCGGTCACGGCACAGGTGTTGACGATCACCGCGTCAGAGAGACCGGCGGCGTCGACCATTTCGCGCATCGCCTCAGATTCGTAGGCGTTCAGCCGGCAGCCGAGCGTGGCAAAGATCGGGACTTTGCGGTCCATCTTAGGCCTCTTCCAAGAAATCTTGGGTCAGGAAACCCGAAAATACATGCGCAGTTGGGCCGGTCATCCAAACGCCATCGTCGCGCATATCAATGCTGATCGCCCCCCCGTCGAGGTCGATTTTCACCTGACGACCGGTGAGGCCACGTCGAACCGCCGCGACGACGACGGCGCATGAAGACGACCCAGACGCGAGAGTCACGCCGACGCCACGTTCCCAGACACGCATGCGCAGGTGGTCGGGTCCGATCAAGCTGACAAACTGGACGTTGGTACGTTCGGGGTAGAGAGGATGATGTTCGATTTTGGCACCGCGCCCTTCGAGGTCAACGGTGTCGGCATCGGCAACAAAGAATGTGCAATGCGGATTGCCCATCCCGGTTGCAACCGGGTCGCCGTCAATCGGGAGGTGGAGAGTATCGGCCTGGTGGGCGAGCGGGATTGACTGCCAGTCCGTGAGAGGCAGGCCCATGTTCACGCGAGTGAGACCTTTTCCGACGTCCTCGCAGGGCAACAGGCCGCGCTCGGTCTGCAGCGTCAGGGACGAGACGTTTGTCTCTTCCATGATGTGGCGTGCAATGCACCGGGTGGCGTTTCCGCAAGCCGAAGACAGCGAGCCGTCCGCATTGAAAAAAGTGAGTTTCGCGGCCGCCTGAGCGCTGTTTTCGATCACCGCTAACTGGTCGAACCCGACGCCTGTGTGGCGGTTCCCGATTGCTCGTGCGATTGCAGCCGTAACCTCTGGCCCTCCGGAGCGGCGGTCAATCACGACGAAGTCGTTGCCAAGCCCGTGCATCTTCATGAACGGCAGGCCGGAGGGCTGAGTCTCGGAGGTCATTGCGCGCATATACGCCCGCTTTGCCGATCTGCAAAGGTGTGGAAGGGATTACCGTATTATTTCGGTGGCGAGGCGCAACTCTTTCGCGCGCTCTGATGAGACGATCCAGATGTCGTTGAACGGAACCTTGTAGGCGGCCTCGTTGACGGCCTCAAACCCAAAGCTTTTCCAGTACGGCCGGTCGACAGAGAGCCCGAATTCGAGGTCCTCGGCAGAATGGAGCCCAAGTTCGGCTTCTGCAGCGATCGAGCGTTCGTGCCCTGCGATGAAGATATCGACGCATGCCGAGATGCAGCTGAACAGAACGGCAGTATTGATTTTTTTGGCTGCAATCGTTCGGCCAATCTGATGTGCGGCCAGCAAGTCGCCACCAGGGCTCTGCGCAATGACCAGGCCGTCGATTTCAGTGTACTCGGCAAGCGATTGGAAGACATAGGACGTGTCCGGTGTAACTTCGCCGTCCAGCACAAGGATTTGGTCGCCATTTTCTAGGGTTTCGACAAAAAGATTACCACCAACCGCTTCAGCGCCGGGGCTGACAAGAAGCCCGTTCGGCGAGGCCCCGCATGCCGCGAGTCCAAGAAACATGGCTGTGGCAAGGTACAATTTACGCATGATTTTCCTATCTGACGGGGATCGGGTGTGAAGGTGTCTGCTTGACGGGGTTTGTGTCAAGGCGCCGCGCCGTCGCTTTGGGTAAGATCGTGGTCTATTTGCCCTTGACGCTCACCCGTGTGCCGTTTACGTCCGGCGGCCGAGTGGGCCGTTAGCTCAGTTGGTAGAGCAACTGACTTTTAATCAGTGGGTCGCAGGTTCGAATCCTGCACGGCTCACCACTGAATCTAAGTATTTTTCGTGATTTGCCAATGGCGTACGCGTCGTTTTTTGGTGATCTCGATTACACGCCTGAGGTCTGTGTGGCGTGTAAGCGTTGGCTTTCGATGATCTGCGGCCCAGAGCGTGGTCTGCACGATTGGTCGCGTTAGTGTGGGTCAGTCCAGTCCAGCCGCCTAAGCATTGTGCCAGAAATCGTCTTTGACGATCCCTTCGACGCTTCCCTCGGGCGTTTCGATGGACAGTGTCGTTCCGGGATCCCAGTGGGTCATGCGGACCATGCCGATCGCGACGGTACAGTCGAAATCCGGAGACCAAGCGGTTGATGTGATTTGACCGACTTTTTGCCCTTTCGCCATGATCGGCCACACACGGTCGCAAGCCGGTGCTCGGCCTTTGATTTCTATCGGGCGAATTTGGCGGATAGGTCCATCTTTGGCCACGCGCAGCAACGCGTCGCGGCCCATACAGCCGATAGCGGTTTGGGTGTTGCAAAATTTGCCGAGACCGCATTCGTGAGGTGTGTTGTCACGGGTCATGTCGTTGCCATAGCTCAAAA
>CAJQNG010000254.1 GCA_905479635.1 uncultured Boseongicola sp.
GCTCACACTTCGCGCGACCAAGGAAGCGCAACGCCGCAACCGCATCGCCACCAGCGTGGAGGACGCCGATCTGATCTCCATGTGCTACATGAGCGAAGACTTTCGCCACGGGATGGAGGCCTTCCTCGGCAAGGAGAAGCCGAGATGGCGGGGAAAGTGAGACCCGACCAAAAATCGACCGGTCCGCTCGCAGGCATGAAGGTGATCGAACTCGCACACATCATGGCGGGGCCAGTTTGCGGCCTGATGTTGGCGGATATGGGCGCCGATGTGATCAAGGTCGAAAAACCTGAAGGCGACGACAGCCGGCGGTTCCTGCCGCCCGATATCAACGGCGAGAGCGCCGCCTATATGATGATGAACCGAAACAAGCGCGGCATTGCCCTGAACCTCAAGGATCCGGCCGCGGTCGAAGTGCTTCGCAAGCTTCTGGCTGAGGCCGATGTGGTGATCGAGAATTATCGCAAGGGTGCGATGGAAAAGCTGGGCCTGTCCTATGAGGATCTGGCCAAGATCAATCCACGTCTGATCTATTGCGAAATTTCCGGCTTTGGCCGCACGGGCCCCTATGCAGAGCGCGGCGGTTTTGATCTGATCGCTCAGGGCATGTCGGGGCTGATGTCGATCACAGGCGAAGGTCCGGGCCGTCCGCCGGTCAAGGTCGCAGCCCCCATTTCAGATATCAACGCAGGCATCATTGCCGCCATGGGCGTCAGCGCGGCCTATGCCAATATGCTTCAAACCGGGTTGGGGCAAAAGGTCGACACCTCGTTGTTCGAGGCAGCCATCGTGCAAACCTATTGGCAATCGGCCATCGCCTTTGCCACGGGCAACAAGCCCGACCCTCTGGGCTCTGCCCATCCGCTGAATGCGCCCTACCAAGCGTTTCAGACCAGTGATGGCTGGATCAACGTCGGTGCCGCGAACCAAAGCAACTGGCTGCGGTTTCTCGATGTGATCTCGGCACCGGAGCTGGATGCGGACCCAAGGTTCTCTTCGAACGCCACCCGCATTCAGAACCTGCCAGCACTGGTTGAGATCCTCAATGGCTACATGGTGCAGGACACGTCAGAGAACTGGCTCAACCGTATGGAAGCGGCCAAACTGCCCGCAGGCCCGGTCAATGATATCTTGCAGATGCACGCAGACCCACAGGCCCGCGCCCGCGAGATGATTGTCGAAGTGGATCATGACACAGCAGGCAAGGTCGAAACTATTGGCCACCCGATCAAATTCAGCCGCACACCGGCGGAAATTACCCGTGCATCGCCCCGTTTGGGTCAACACAGCTGCGAAGTCCTGGCCGAGTACGGCTATGACAGAGCACAGACCGAGGCCCTGATCAAATCGAATGCGGTGATCGCCGCCGATGCAGGGTAGGGCGGGGCTGCGGGGTTGTCCGCCCTCTCAATACTCTCATTAACCCCAGGAAAGAGATCCTCTGATGACACTGACTTTGGACCACGCCCAATCCATCATCCGAGACTGCCTTGAATGGCGCAAAGCCAACGGCTTGAAGCCCCTGACAATCGCGATTCTGGACGCCGGTGGCTATCTGATGGCGCTGGCCCGGGAGGACGGCACCAGCAACCTCAGGCCAGAGATTGCCCAGGGCAAGGCGCGGGGGGCGGTCTCAATGGGCCTCGGCTCGCGCGCACTTTTTGAGCGGGCCAAGGTCGAGCCATTCTTTATTCAGGCGATGAATGCGCTGTCGGATGGATCGCTTGTGCCTGTGGCAGGTGGCGTTCTGATTAAACAGGACGGCGTTATTATGGGTGCTGTCGGCATCACCGGTGACACGTCCAACAACGATGAAGCCTGCGCGATTGCGGCCATTGAAAAGGCCGGATTTGAGGCCGACGGCGGGTGATCAGGGGGCGTCCTCCCTAATTTGCGTTCAGAACGGTACTGTTAGAGCAAATTAGCTTGAGGCGGGCAGGGCGGATTTGTAGCGTCTGGACATGACCAAGCCTGATCCATTTCGCTATTTCAAAACGCGCCGCGAGATTATCCGCCTGGCACGGCTTTGTCACGTTAACTCAGATGAACCAAAAATGCCGACCTTACCCCAGATCAAGCAGCAACAATTTGATGCCATTCGGCGAATGCCTCGGCGCGCGTTTGACGAAGAGTTTGGCGAGAGATCAGAGGACGTTGCACATTGAAATGATTGTAGATGGCATCGTGGACGGACAGCAAACGTTGCATCGATCCGGGCGATTTGAACCTTCCCATTCGACGTTCTCGTCGGCGCGTCGGCCTCCTCTCATGGTTTTGCAAACAAACCACTGCCGGGCAATGGGTGTGATACTTCGGCCCGATTGTTCAATCGACCGGCTGTGACATGAAGGTGCTCCAGGCCAAGTTCTCGAAGCGCCGCGGAATATGACCCCAATTTATCGGTGACAATCTTATCCGGAATGTAGCCCTGCTTTTTCGGGAGTTTCCGCATAAGTTTAAGGGCCGCACCTTTGTTTCGGCGAGATTGGGCCAGGACTTCAAGAACTTCGCCCTCTTCGTCTACGGCAAGCCATAAATACGTCCGCTTGCCACTAATGCGGACAAAAACCTTATCAAGATGCCAGGTTTCCGAAGGTTGAAATCTGCGGGACCTGACGTTGGCGGCAATCGCAGGGCCGAATTTCAAAACCCAGCGACGCACGGTCTCAAAGCTGACCTCAATGCCACGTTCTGCCAGCATTTCTTCCACATCCCGAAAACTCAGCGGAAATCGAAAATAGAGCCAAATCGCCCGATGGATGATTGCTGGTGGAAACCGGTGACGGGTATAGCAAATCTTTTTCGTCCCTTCCTGTTATCCAGGATTCAACAAGTTCGTCGAGTTAACGTGACAATGCCACCGGGTCTGTTTTGAGTGACATTCACCAGCCAAACACGCAGCTTGTCGGCTTTGCGAACGTCTGCAGAGCGACTGGCACCATCCTCTAGCCGACGGCCTTGGCCAAGGACCAATCAGCGAGCGCAATGCGGTTGGACGTTAGGTCGGCTGTTATCTCAGTTTCGTCAGCATAGACCGCCAAGACACCGGCAATCCGCGCTACGATTTCCTCAATTTGTAACGCGTGCTTTGATGGCTGACGGAACGTCTGCATCGGTCTCGTCGACCGGCTTGCGGATTGTCAGGCGCAAAAGTGGCGGCACGGTCAAAAGTGTGAGGAAGGCTGACATCGACAGGCCTCCGACGACGACTGCGCCTAGGCCTCGGTAAAGCTCGGAACCTTCGCCGGAGAAAATGATCAGCGGGAGCATGCCCATGACGCTGGTCAGCGTCGACATGAAGATCGGGCGGATACGGTTTCGCGTGGCCTCTTCTATCGCGTCAATCGGCTCCATTTTGTCTTCGCGCAAATGGTATAGCGTTTGGTGCACGATCAGGATGGCGTTGTTTACCACGATGCCAACCAGAATGATGAATCCGAGAAGTGTCAGCATATCAAGCGGTTGCGTCTGGTAAGTGTTCAAAAGTGCGAGCCCGCCGACGCCGCCTGCCGCCGCAACTGGCACAGCGATCATGATCACCAGCGGCAGCACGAAGCTTTCAAACAGGATCGCCATGACGAGGAACACGATGATAAGTGCCACGACAAGGTTGATCTGAATGGCCGACCATGTCTGGCTAAGCTGGTCTGCGGTGCCGGACACGCTGAGGCGAATGTCGCTGGGCAGGCCTTGTGCTTGAAGCACGGCGACGACTTCGGTTTCGAGAAGCTCGACGGCTTGTTCCAATGGCAGGTCGTTTGAGGGGCGTACTTCAAGCGTGACAGTGCGCAGACGTTCGCGGTGTCGGATTTCGGTGGGACCTGCCGTCAGCAAGATCTCGGCCAGCGCTGAAACGGGCACGATCTGCCCGCTGGGTGTTACCACGGGGTAGTTCCCGACGTCCTGCGTGCGCGCGGCGGCGGTAACCGAGGGGTCGCCTTTCAACACAAGGTCAACACGATCCGACCCAATAGTGATTTGCGCCACGCGCAGACCATCGTTGAAGGCGTCGACGGTGGCCGCAAGGGCAGAACTGTCGAGGCCCGCGTCTGCAAGACGCAAGCGATCCGGTATAAGGCGCACTTCGGGCGCGCCAAGTTCAAGGCCGGGGATCGGGCGGAACTGGTGACCTTCCGAGCGCGGCAAAAGCTGCGAGACAAGTCCGGCGGCGCGTCCTGCGACACCAAGGATGACGTCGAGGTCTTGCCCTGAGACGTTCAGTTCAATCGTGCGACCGCCGCCGACGCCCCGGCCAAACAGCGATGGCTGGGTCATGAAGCCGAAGGTTCCGGGTTCGGCAAAAATCGGACGACTAAGGACGGGAATCAGATCGCCTGCGCGTTGACCATCGACAGCGGCGGCTCCGACAAATGAGTTCCCGGGAGTTGCCACGAAGAAGAAGTTTTCAATCGTTGGCGTGCCGTCTTCCAGGGCCGGCGCGGGGGCGGCGTCCCAAAGGGGCTTAGCGACGCCTTCGATCCGTTGCGCAATAGTTTCTGTGGTTTCAAGGTTGTAGCCTGGTGGTGGGATGATGAGGCCGAAGACGAGGTTTCGGTTTCCTTCGGGCAGGTATTCAAGGCGCGGCAGAAAAGTCCATGTCGCCAAGGCCGCACCCCCCGCGATTAACGCAACCATGACGATGCCCACCGAGCGTACACGCACGGTCAGGCGGACATAGGCCATGACAGCGTTGCGGAAGCCTGCCGCAAGGTGATCGACGCCCCAAAGGCGCATCGGTTTCTGGTCGTCTGCACGCAGCAGTCGGCTTGAAAGGGCAGGGATGACCGTGACGGCCACCAGTAGAGACAGCAGCACGGAGACCGAAATGGCGACCGCGATGTCGCGGAATAACTGCCCGGCTTCCAGTTGCATGATCAGGATCGGCACAAAGACCAGCACCGTGGTCAGGGCGGACACAAGGATGGCGCCCCAGACCTGTTTTGCGCCAAGATATGCGGCCTCGCGGCGGTTGTGACCCGCTTCGCGGAGACGGAAGATATTTTCGAGCACGACGATTGCGGCATCCACGATCATGCCGATCGCAAAGGCGATCCCGGCAAGCGATATGACGTTAAGCGTTCGTCCGGTAAGGGCCATGACAACGAATGTCGCCACAATCGAGACCGGGATCGAAAGCGAGACGATCAATGTCGCGCGCGGACTACGCAAAAACAGCATCAGGATGAGTGCGGCAAGTGCGGCACCGATCCAGATGTTTTGCACGACGAGGTCGATGGCGCCCTGGATGTAGATGGTCTCGTCATAGACCAATTTTGCGTCAAGACCGGCTTCGTTCAGCGGTCCCGCTTGCAGTTCGTCGAGAACCGCGCGCAGTTCTTCCATCACTTTGATGACATTGGCGCCGCTTTCGCGAACCACATTAAAGGCAAGGCCCGCTTCGCCCTTGAAACGCAGGCGGCTGGTGGCTTCACGGTAGGCGAACGAGACCTCGGCGACGTCGCTGACCCGCACGCGCCCACTTGACCCTTGAGCCACGCCCGAGCGCAGGACCACGTCGCGAATGGCTCCTTCGGTGTTTAGGCTGCTTTCGGTGCGCACCACATAGCGGCGTTTGCCTTCGTCGACGTCACCGGCCGAGATTGATATGTTTTCGGTCCGCAAAACCCGCACCACTTCCGGCACCGTCAGGCCAAAACGCGACAGCCGTTGCGGGTCGATCACCACCTGCAATTCGCGCTGCGTGCCGCCAAACACGTTGACGGCCGAGACACCTTCTATGCGCTCGACCCGGTCCTTCACGACGTCTTCAAGAAAGTCGCCGTAAGTGGGCATGGCGCGCGTGTTTCCCTCGGCTGCTGTCAACAACACCCAAGCGATGGGGCTGTCGTCCGAGCCGGAAGTATTGAGCGTTGGCTGGCTTGCTTCATCCGGGTAGCCGCCAACGCGATCAAGGCGGTTTGAGATCAAGAGCAGCGACTGGCTCATGTCGGTGCCAACGCCGAATTCAAGCGTGACCGTCGCTTGCCCCGTGCGCGAGCGCGAGGTCATGATTTCAAGACCATCGAGGCCGCGCAGGGTTTCTTCCTGCGGATTGACGATCTCGCGTTCGATTTCGGTTGGGGCGGCGCCGGGCCAACTTGTCTCCACCACGACAATCGGTTTGCGCACGTCGGGCGCAAGCTGCACGGGGATGCGCGACAGTGAAATCGTGCCGAACAGGACAGCAATTAAAACGGCCGCAATCACGGCAACGGGCCGGTCAATGGCGTAGCGGATCAGGTTCATCAATTTGTCTCCACGACCGAAGGTGCGATATCTTGTCCCGGACGCAGACGCTCGTTGCCGCGCACGACAACGAGATCGCCGGCCTGAAGGCCGTCCAACACCTCGTAGCTGTTCCCAAGAGGCGCGCCGATGGTCACGGTGCGCGGTTCGGCTTTGTCGTTTGCCGCCACGAAGACCGTCCAGCCGCCACGGGCCTGAACAAGCGCGTCTTTTGGCACGGACAGAACTTCGCGGGCTTCGCCCACAGGCACGTTCACGGTCAAGGACTGGCCCACGGCGACAAGGTTCGCGTCCATTGCGTCAATCGTGGTGAAAAGCGCGGTCCGGGTGCGGGTTGAGGGGTTCTCGACTGGCAAAACCGCACGCAAAGAGAGCATGATTTGCACGCCGTTTTCGGTATCGGCGGTAACTTCATCGCCTTGAGTGAGGAAATCAACATAGCGGGCAGGGACGTTGGCTTTCACCTCGAAGGCGCTTGTGTCCAGCATCCGCACGACGGGCGTTCCGGCCTGAATGAAAGCACCGGGGATGGTCGATACTTCCAGAATAACGCCGGAAAACGGAGCCGTGACGCTGGTGCGTTCCAACTGGTACTCGGTTTCGGCAAGACGCGATTGCGCAGATATTTCACGGGCTTCGGCCTCGGCAAGTTGTGAGCGGGCCTCGAAAAGATCTGCCTGAAGGTCGTCAAAGCGGCCCTGACTGAAGGTCGCGGTGCCGCGCAGAGCCGCGGTGCGCTCGAACGGGATTTGCACCTGATCAAGCCGCGCGCGCGCCGTTGCGGTGCCGGCCTGCGCTTCGGCGATTTGTGCCTGTGATTGATCCACGCGAATGGACAAAAGTTCGCGGCTTAGTTCGACCAGCAAATCACCGGCCTCGACCCGGTCGCCTGCCAGCACGTTCACACGTTCGACGTTGCCCGCGATGCGCCCGGCAACAGCCCCATCGCGCGATGTTGTGACTTCGGCAAAAACCGGCACCGTTTCAGACAGCACACGCGCTTCGAGTTGTTGCACGCCGACTGCTGCGGCGCGCTCCTGTGCGGCGAGGCTTTGGGGCCCAAGCATAAGGAACCCTATCAAAACGCATCTTAAAATGTGCATGTCATACTCCTTCGTCCGATGAGGAATGTAGTCCAAAGCAGGCCAAGGCAAAGGTGGCGACTTTGCCTTTTGGAAAGGGCACGTTTAAGGCCGGGGCTTCAGATCAGTTCGATGCCTCAAATGCCCGCTTTTTCCGGCTTATTCCAGAAGTTCCTGAAATAATTCGGTGTAGCCAACGGAAGGGTCGAATGCGCCGACCGCGAGAAACTCGAGCGTTTGGCGAATAACTAGCGGGTCGTTCATCATGAAAGTATGAGTGACCGGCAGGACGATATGATCGGCAAGCCCCGGAAGGCGGGTGGATGCGACCGATACTTTGCCGTCGTCCGGCCCGTCGATCAGAAAGGAATAGACCGGATTGAGGGATTGATTTCCGGCTATGACACCGACTTCGAACCGGGGCAGGCCAAGGCGGTTTGGTGCGCTGGCGTCGTTGGTTCCAAGGGCCAGCCCCGCCGGGCCGTTCAGCCAGCGAAACGCGCCAAGATCACCAAAGATATCAACAAGTTCTGAGCCGTTGTTGGGGGGGCCAAGCAGAACGGCGCGGCCCATGTTTTTGGGTCGATTTTCTTCGAGCCACGCCCGCACCAGGATGCCGCCCATGGAATGGGTCACAAAATGAGTGATGTCGTCACCGCAGGCTTCGACCGGTTTGTCGAGCGCTTGTCCGACCAATTGATCAAACGGCACTGACGTCGAGGCATAGCCTTGGTTGATCGTCTTGTAGCCTGCAGTCTCAAGTGCTGCGTCGATCACCTTCATCGAGGCAGGCCCGCGTGCGAGGCCATGCAGCAAAACCACACAATCGGCCAACGCAGGCACCGGAAGGGCTGCGAGAACGAGGGAAAAAGCGAAGTTGAAGCGCATGGGTTTCACGGTGTTGATCCCAAAAAGGAGGGGCTTGGAGCAAATCGACTTTGGTCTATCCTTAAATTATATAGGTATTTTAAAATCTGGATGAACCGTGTGGAACACTCTTTGGGGATCGCCATAATTGGCGCGGGCATAACCGGTTTGACGGCCGCCGATCACCTGGTCAAGTCAGGACGTGAGGTTCACGTTTTTGATAAAGGGCGAGGCGCTGGCGGGCGTATTGCGACCCGGCGGACCCCAAATGGCGTCTTTGATCACGGCGCACCCGAACTGCAGGCGGAAAGCCAGGAGTTTCGCGACTTTCTTGCGGCCCTGGGCGCAATCGTGGGGGAGTGTGGATCAAATTTCGGCGCACCGGGGATGCGATCCATTTTTGATCAATTGATTTCTAAATTGGACATTCATCAGGGAGCAGAAGTGACTGCCATCGATCGCGATAGCGGGGGCTTGGGTTTGCACTTTGCTGATGGTCGCTTGGTTGCGCCATTCGATACGGTTTTGGTCACCGCGCCCGCGCCACAGGCGCGGACGTTGGTTGCGCCCGTTGCCCGAGAGATTGCAGCAGAGATTGAAAAAGTGCGGATGCAGCCGATCTGGTCCTGTCTTGTTGAATTCAGCGAACCACTGGCTTTGGAGGGTAAATCCGAAGGACGCGGGGCAGTTTTACGAGCGGATCGGATGGCCTCGAAGCCTTTACGGAATGATCCGCGCGAGGCTTGGGTGATCCATATGAGACCTGAATTCGCCTGCGACCAGCTTTTTGCCGACCGGGCGATAGTTGCGCGTTCGATCATTGAGGCGTTTGGCGATGCCTATGGTCTGACACTGCCGCAAGTCCGCTATCTGGAAGCGCACAGATGGCGGTATGCCTTTGCCGATCAGCCTTTGGGGCGGCCATTTGTAGGTGATGCCGGTAATCGCTTGCTGGTTGGTGGCGACTGGACGCTTGGAGGCCGCGCCGAACATGGCTTTCAAAGTGGGCGCGCGATGGCGAATGCAGTGCTTTCCAGAGAGGTCGTGAAGGTCTAGGGAGGCCCCATGCCTTTTATATTCACCACACTGGCGGGTCTTAACGCTGCAGACTTCGACACAATTGTCGACGTCCGCTCGCCTGCTGAATTTTCCGAAGATCATTTGCCCGGTGCGATCTCTCTTCCGGTTTTATCGGACGACGAGCGTGCCGAGGTCGGTACGATCTATACACGTGTCAGTCCCTTCAAGGCCCGAAAGATCGGCGCGGCCCTAGTGGCCAAAAACGCGGCGGCCCATTTGCAGGGGCCTTTGGCTGAAACGGCCGGGAGCTGGCGGCCATTGGTATACTGCTGGCGCGGCGGGCAGCGTTCCGGATCTTTTGCGGCGATCCTTGGACAAATCGGCTGGCGGGTCGAAGTGCTTGAGGGGGGATATCAAAGCTTTCGCCGTCAGGTGGTGGATGCACTTTACGAGCGGGCGATGGGTCCACGGATCATCCTGCTGGATGGCAACACCGGAACCGGAAAGACGGATATTCTGCACCGTTTGGCGGTTCGCGGCGTGCAATTTCTGGATCTTGAGGGACTTGCTGATCATCGAGGATCGGTTTTGGGCGGATTTGGGCCGCAGCCTTCGCAAAAGGCGTTCGAGACAGCGCTTTATGTGGCGATTGCGGCGCTGGACCCTGAGCGGCCTGTGGTGGTGGAAGCGGAATCAAGTCGTATAGGCGCGTTGAATGTGCCGCCAAAGCTGTTTGAGGCGATGCGGGCTGCGCCACGTATCGTGGTTTCCGCGCCTGTTGCGGCGCGTGCAGCGTTCTTGGCGCGGACCTACGCGGATGGGTCCGTTGACCTGGAAGAGTTTGTTGATCGGCTGGATCGTCTTGTAGGTTTGCGCGGTCATACACAAGTTCAGGCTTGGAAAACGGCTGTGAAGGACGGCAAGTTTACCGACGTCGCAGCTTCGTTGATCGAAACGCATTATGATGGACGTTACGCCAAAGTGCGCGAGCGGATCGGGGCAGAGGCGCTTGCGTCATTTTCGGCGGACGTGTTGGACGAGGCCGGGCTTGAGGGGCTGGCCGATCAGGTGGCACAGGCCGTTATGACACTTCCAGCGGATGGCCCGTCCACGCCTTGAGATAGCCGATGCGAACCGCCTCAGTTCCACTATCTCGCAGAAATTTCAATGTCTTACCGGCTGATTTTGATGGAACCGCCGCAAGAAACCCTCCGGCAGTTTGTGGGTCAACCAAAAGCGTGGCGGCAGGCGTTACGGGCAATGCGATCCCAAGCGCGGCACGGTTTGCAGGCGCGATCGTCGAAGCGATACCATGTTCGGCAAGACGTTTTGCTCCGGGATAAAGCGGGACCTTTGTACTGTCGATCTGCGCGGTGAGACCCGCGGCGGCCGCCATTCTCAGGGCATGCCCGGCCAATCCGAACCCTGTGACATCGGTCATCGCATTTGCCGTTTTAGCGAGAATTTCAGCGGACATCACAGGCGAAGTCGCCATCACCTGCAAGACATGCGCCACGTCACCGCCAGCTGCTTTCCCAGCCATCTCAGCAGCCATCAAAGTGCCTGAGCCAATCGGGCGCGTTAGGATTAGGACGTCGCCGTTTTGGGCCTTGTCGAAGGTCTTTGCCGCCGCGGTGAGGGTTCCCGTAACGGTAAACCCAAGGGTCAATTCCGCGCCTTGCGTTGTGTGACCGCCGACAAGGGCCGCGCCTGTTTCGCGGCTGATTTCTGTCACGGCGGTAAGGATTTCGCGCAGGTGATCCGCCTGAAGCCGTTCGGACATTCGCGGCAAGGTGATTTGCGCCAGCATAGCATGTGGTGTCGCACCCATTGCCCAAACATCGCCCATCGCGTGCAACGCGGCGATCCGGGTCATCACATAGGGGTCGTCCCAAAACGCGCGCAGGTGGTCTGTGGAAAGGACTTGTTGCTGTTTACCAAAGTTAATGACGGCGGCGTCATCCCCGGCTGCTGTGATGATATTCGGGCTTTGCGGAGTGTCGAGAGCGGATAGCGCCTCGTCCAATATAGAGGCGCCTACTTTTGCGCCGCACCCACCGCACATCGGCGTGTCGCCCAAGGCATCTGAAACGCCCTTCGCCGCGCCTTTGGGGGCAGTAGGGCCGGGCATTTGCGGTGGATTGTTCAGCCGGTCCAGGAAGCGGCGGTCAATGCGGTCTTTCCATATCCAGGCCCAATCACCTGCGACTGCGCGGCCGAACTTATCTGCCACCGCTGACCTTCGCCCCAAAGAGATAAGCTTCAGATATTGCGATTGTGGCTCGAAATTCTTTGGCGCTGACCCCGTTAGATCTGCGCGAAGGTTAGCAGTAAGAATGGGGGCGGCACGTACGGCAAAAACACCGGCTTTGGGGCGTGGGGCGTGGGAAAGGTGCGCGCAATCACCGACCGCATAGAGGCTTGGGTCATTAACAGACCTTAATGTTGCATCGACGGTGACATAGCCGTTGGTCAGGTCCAGCCCCGTCTCAGCCAGCCAAGGAAACGGGCGCGCGCCCGCCGCGCCGACCGTAAAGTTTGAAGAAACACGCTGTCCACCGGTTAAAACGATGTGGTCAGAGTGGACCTCGATCGGGGCGGTGCCTTCGATGATTTGGATGCCCGCGGCTTGCAGCGCACTGCGCAGTTTTTCCGCTGTTGCTTGCGAAGTTCCGGCCAGCAAAGTGTTCGCTTCGACCACGGTCACTGGGTTGGGCGTGCCTAAACACGTAAGTCGATGGTTGATCGCAAGCGCGAGTTCGACGCCACCGACGCCGCCCCCTATCACTGTAACAGGGCCCTTGTGTTCATTTTCGACAAAGGCTTGCCAGCGCGCGGCGAAAGGACCAAGCGGTTTGGCCGCGATAGCGTGATCTGTGAAGCCCGGAATTTCTGGCATGTCTGATGTGATGCCGATGTCCAGCGATGCAATGTCATAGGCCACATCTGGGCGACCTTCGACTGACAGGCGTTTGGCGTCTCGATCAATGCCGGTGACATATCCGAAAACCATGCGCGCCCCCGCATAACGCGCCAGCCTTACTAGATCAATTTCGAGGGCTTCGCGAGTATAGTGACCTGCCACGAAACCAGGCAACATGCCGGTATAGGGCGCGGTTGCGGCCGGGTTAATCAGTGTTAAGCGCGCGCCCGGAACCGGGTTCATGCCCCATTGACGTAAAAGCAGCGCATGCGCATGCCCGCCGCCGATCAGGACGACCTCTCGCACGAGGGGAGTTGGGCTATGCATTATCATGCGATTGGCCTAGCGCGACTTCAACGCCTTGGCGAGGGTTCAGGGCGCAATCCATTGTGAAGTGTCACCTTCAAAGACGGCGCGGCGAAGCCCATCGGGCGCGATGTGCAGGGTCTCGATGCGGTGGATGGTGGTTTGAAGCTTAAGCATCTGATGTAACTCGGGTGTGGCGTGCCATGCGTCCTCGGGCTTATCAATAGGCGTTCCGGGGCTTGGATCAACGGCATAGTTCAGACGGGTTCCGGGGCCAAGCAATTGCCAGGTCGCTGCATCTACTTCGATCAATTCGATCGTCACAGAAAGGCGGATCTGAAAGCGTTCGGGGGCATCCCAGATTAGCAGCTCGGCGCGCTCATCATTCTTAAGATCAGCGACTTTTGTCGCACCAGCATGGGTGAACATTGTAAGCATAGACGCAGCCCGGTCCACCCCACGAAGCACGACAATACGCGCAGCCGGACCGCGCTTTGCCGAGGACGTGGCCAGAACCGGTAGGTTCGCTGGCGCGTTTGTGTCGGTTGCGCCGGCTTCAAGTCGTGACCAGACCGCTGCCAAAGTGCCGTTAAGGGTTTTTAATGCGTCACTCATAGCCCGTCATTTCAAGGTAGCCGCGCCCGGATTGTGTGCCGGTCACCTGAACCGGACCCTCCCAATAGGGGACAATCGCGGGCATCCAGCTTTGCGGGTAAACCGCGTGGACGTCGATTTCAAGGTCGCGGTTTTCAAGTGTAACGGTCCAACCGACCGGCACATCACGGTCGGCCACGCGGGCCCATTTGTTCGGTTTCATCGTGAGATCGCCGGGCCTAAATGGGCTTGGCGTTCCATCGGTCGCGATCCATGTACCGACGACATAGTCACGGCCCGAAGTATCACGCAGGCGGTAGCCCATTAGCTTCGCACCGCTGTCGAGATGCAGCGAAATCCAGTCCCATCCCGTTTGAGTTTCGGTCAGGGGTTGCGACGACCATTCACGATCCAGCCATGCCTGAGCGGTGACAGCAACTGGGCCAGACGCAAGCTTTATAGTGCCCTCAACGGTGTAAAAGGGCTGCGAATAATAGTGGCTGGCCAGGCCTGCTGCGGACTTTTGCGAAAAACCCTGGATGCCTTGGGGTACGCAGGGTCGATCAGAAGCCAACGTAAGATCATACGCAGAATCAGAGACTTGCGCCGTGAGTTTGACGTTGCTTAAATCCGGACCCTCCAACGCCCATTCGTCGATTACCGCACTAAACGGTGTTGGTGTGACACTCGCCTGTCCTGTGCCGCCGCGCGCCAGTCGTTCGGCGTGGAAGTGGCCTTCGGGGGTTGAAACCGCTGCGTGTCCCAGCCAGATTTGATCGCTTTCTGCCGCGGTCGGACGAATTGCATTTCGAAATAGCGTCCACTGCGCGCCGTAGGTTTCACCGTCTGCTCCGGTCAAGATGGCGGTCACATACCACCACTCGATGCGGAAATTCGGGTGGGATCCGTGGTCCTTTGGGAATGTGAAGCGGGTATCAGGATCGGGGAGTGCAAAGCCCTCTTCGGTGGCCCCCATACCGGCAAATTTCTGCGCAATTGCGGCGAGGGGCGCCGTAGCAAGTAAGATGCAAACGCAAAGGGCTTTAACGTTCATGAACAAAAACCCGGATCAGGTCGGCGGGGGGACGTTTTGCAAGCTGTCGTGCAGGCCAAAGACCGGCCAGCCCAGCCGTCAGAAGCGAAAGTGCGAGAAGCCAGATCCAATCTGCCGGAAAAAGGTACATAGGCAATTTCCACCCGAAAGCCTCGACATTGATGACCGAAAGCAGGACCCACGCAAGGACGAGCCCGACCGGAACCGCAAGGATGAACGTCAAAAATGCAAGAACCAAAGCGCGGAAAAACTCAATGCGCGCAAGAGTTTGACGGGGCAAACCAATGGCCCAAACCGGCGCGAGCTGCGGCAATCGAAGGGCTGCCAAAGTTAACAGGCTGGTCAAGATCGCGACCGCGGCGACGGACAGCGTCAAAACATTTAGAGCGGCGCTTACGGCGAAGGTGCGCTCGAAGATGCCAAGGGAAAACGCCTTTAGGGACGCCTGATCCACAATGTTTTCGGGCGCAAGGCCGAACTCTTCGGTTAAGGCGTCGCGCAATCCCGGCACGCCTTCTGGATCAAGACGCAGGCCAAAGTCGGTTCGGTCGACCTGCGGGTATCGCGATATCAGGGTTTGCAGCGGTAGAATGACCTGGCCAAGCGGGTTGCCATAGTCGCTGTAAACCCCTGCTATCGTTGTCGTCCAGTCTCCGGGCATGTGAAGTATGTCGCCAGGCGAAAGGTTTTCGCGGCGCGAGAGTTGTTCATTGATCAATGCGCCTTCGTTGCGGCCAATGCCGTCCCAGACATCCGGCGACGCCACAATTAAGGGCCAGTTCTGGCGATACGTCGGGTGATCGACCACACCATAGATTTCACCAGGCGCACCCAGAATATCAGCGTCGGTGTGCCAGATTGGTAAGACGGCATCGACGCGCGGCGTGACGAAAGCAATAAGCGCGTCGATCTGATTTTCGTTTTCTGCCCCGATATAAACCTCGCTTGCAAGACGCTGATCGAGCCAGCCAGTGAATGTCAGGCGGAAACTGCCGACCATGGTTGAAACGCCGATATTTGCGGCCAGCGCAAGCAATAGCGCCATTAGTGCGAGCGACAAACCCGGGAGTTGCTGGCGGGTATCTGCCCAGAACCACTCGACCAGTGGTCCCGACCCTGAGAGGCGTTCACCAAGGTTAAGAAGTCCGGAAAGAGCGGTAGGAAGTGTTAACGCAGCTGCAATCAGGAGGCCTCCGAGGAGGGTAAATCCTGACATCAGATTGCTGCCGAAAACACCGGCGACGAGAGCGACCAAAGTCGCGATTCCGGCGAGGGAAAGTTGCATCCGCATTGTCCTGCTAGACGCGCGCGCCCAAGCCCGGGGGTGAGCCGTGGCCAGGGGGTTCAGACGGGCGACTTGAAGCAAGCTTGTCGCCGCGGCAAGTGCGGCGCCAAGAACCGCAATTGCGAGGCCGCTTAGCCACCATGTTGGCGACAGCGTCAGCGTGCCTTCGACGTTTGCGCCATAAAGTCCACGTAGCGTCGCGGCGACGTCTGGAAGCAGCGCGGCGGCAACGATGTAGCCTAATCCAATGCCAAGTCCGCCCGCGAAAAATGCAAAGAATATAAGCTCGAGAACAAGGAGCGAGACCAAATGGCCCGGTGTGACACCGATCGCGCGCAGGGTACGAAAAACCGGACGGCGTTGCTCGAATGCAAGGCCGACAGCGCCGTTTACGATGAACAGTCCGACGACAAAACTAAGTAGCCCGAACGCAGTCAGATTAAGGTGAAAACTGTCCGTAAGGCGGGCAAGATCATCAGCGGTTTCGGGGCTTCGCCGAACCAATTCAGGTGCAACTTCGTCCAGTAGAGTTTGGCGAAACGGTTGGTTGGGTAGCAGGGTCAGACGGCTTATTCCTTCAATACCTGCAAGGGTTTGTGCGCTAGCGATGTCCATGATTGCAAGGCCGGGAGCGATGCCTTCAACGGAACGGACACGGGGTGCGAAGTTGGTAAGTCGCCGGGCCGTTGCGGGGGCGGCAAGGATAAGCCCGTCGTCGCCCATAAACTCGAATATTTCGACTTCGGCCATCGCCGTACCGGCCGGGTTGAGCCGTGACATTGTCAGAGGGTCGATCCCCAGGATGCGCACCCGGCCATCGGTGCCGAAAACCCATCCGTCTACAACCGGGCTGACCAGCCAACCGTTCTGGCGAAGGGCGACAAAAGTCTCGTTCGAGATCACCCTGCCGGTTTTGTCTGACAGCGTGGTCTCGCCTCCAAGAACGCTTGCGGCGTCATCGTAGCTTTTGCGGGCTTCGGCGTTGATCGCCTGGACACCGGACCAAAGTGCTGTCGCCAGAGCAAGTCCCAGGACAAGCGTCAGGAACTGAAAAGGCCGCCTTTTCCAATGTGATAGAAGCGTTAAAAGGACTGTGCATGACATCACTGAAAATGCCCATGTCGCAGGTGCAGCCGGCGGTCGGCGCGAGACGCCAGACGGTTGGAATGAGTGACAATCAAGAGGGCGGCGCCCTTGTCGTGGGCTGCAGTCACGAGAAGGTCAAAAACGGCATCGCCGGTTGCTTCATCAAGGTTACCGGTGGGTTCGTCCGCTAGGATAAGTTTGGGCGACGCCGCAACGGCGCGACCAATGGCGACGCGCTGTTGTTGTCCTCCCGAAAGCTGTTCGGGATATTTTGCGAGGTGTTCGGTCAGACCAAGCGACGATGCAAGCGCGTCGATATCAACGCTTCGGCCGGTCAGGCGTGCCTGAAAGCTGAGGTTCTGGGCAACGGTGAGGGAGGGGATCAGGTTAAATTGCTGGAAAATTATCCCGATGTTTTCGCGGCGCAGTGTGGCGCGTTCGGCGTCGCGAAGGTTCTCTAACGCCTTACCATTAATTGTTATTTCGCCAGCGTCCATGGGTTCCAGCCCGGCAATCATATGCAAAAGCGTGGACTTGCCTGACCCGCTTTCGCCCGTCAGAGCCACGGCTTCGCCAGCGGCGAGCGTCAATGACACGCCGTTAAGGATCGAGACCTTTCCGAAACGTTTTTCAACGGATGTGACGGTTAATACCATTCAGCTTATCTATCCCGCTTTGGGCGTCGGAACAGGGGTCAATCTATGGTGAGACCAGATGGCACAGTTTTTGGGCGACCCAGCGGACGTGTTCGGGCGGTTTGCCCGGTGAGGCTTTCGAGGAAAGCGACAAGATCGGCGATGTCTTGGTCCAGTAGAGAGACCGGCTCAATGTCGATTTTTCGCCGTTGGCGATCCATTTCGCGGGTGTCGTACTGAACGATAAAGTCGGCTTCCTCAAGCCAAGGCGCGGCAGGAAGCTTGGCCATATCACGATTCCACAGGGCTAGAGCGGATGTCGGATCAAGGTGATGGCGCACCATACCTTCAAGCGTTGGGTAAGCGCCGTTGTGTCCGTAAGGCGCTGTTAATGATATATTCCTTAGCATCGGGGTGCGGAAGCGGTAGGCGTCCTCAATCCGGTTGCTTTCCCCCATCCGCCCGACGTCACGCGGTTGGGGGTCAAACCGGCGGGTCTTGCCGGGGCCGAATGCGGGCAGGGCGAGGGCGTGAAATTTCTGGTCCGACATCAGCGGACCGGAATGACAGGCGGCGCAGCCCGCGTCGCCGTAAAAGAGTGACATGCCGCGGGCGGCTCGCGTGGAGAGTGCGTTTTTGTCTCCGGCGAGAAATGCGTCAAACGAGCTGTCGTGATTTTTCCATTCTGTGCCCATGAAGGCGGCAAGCGCGTTTGCGATATCGACAATTTCGACGTCTTCGGGCGTGTTTATATGCGCAAAGTTTTTAACGAACATTAATCCGTAGTCCGGATTGGTGCGCACCTCTTTGGCGATGATGGGCCAAGCGTTGTCGAGCCGGTCGTTGATCGCGCCGCCCACTTCGTTTTCCTCGGGTGCGCCGGCCATTTCGAACCGGGCGGTCAAAGGAAAGAGCGCTTGCGCGGCGAGGATGGTTTCGAGGCCCTGGGGTAGCCATTCTTCGGCGGGTGAGTTGAAGCCGTTTCCATAGAGATCTGAAACCGCGAGGCGACCATCGTGAAACAACACGTCGATTTCTTTCGCACCGAGATTCCAAAGGGCAGGGGCGTTTCTCGGAATGCGCTTTTGGATGCGGTCTTCGCCCAGTGTGGCGACCCGTTTCGGGCCAAGGCCGTCGCCGCCTTCGCCGATCCCGAGACTTAACCCATCCGCTCCGCCGAGGTTATGGTGATGACAGGTGCCGCAAGAGATATTTCTGTTTCCCGACAAAATCTTGTCATAGAAAAGAAGCTGACCGATTTTGGCTTTCTCCGGGTCGAATGCGATGAAATCATCGTCGCCAAGCGGCCTTGGAAGATCAGCCGCAAAGGCGGGCGATGCGATGCAAAGGGCAAGGATATGAAGCAATCGATTCATGGGTTTATTCTGGCAGGTGCAGCGGTGCTCGCAACCCCCGTTTGGGCAGAAATCGAAACGGCTCGGGATCATATGGAGGCGGGTCGGTTTGCGGAAGCGATGGAAGAATTCCTGCCTGCAGCGCGGTCTGGGAACGCAGATGCAGAGGAATTGATTGGGGTGATGTATGCGCTTGGGCTTGGGGTAGAGAGGGATCCGGAGCGCGCGTTTGAGTGGTATTTGCGGTCCTCGATGAAGGGGCATCCGGGCGCGCAGTCGGGGCTTGGGTGGTACTATGAACTGGGTTTGGGAATGCCCTCTCCGGATTTGGTGCGGGCTTATCTATGGTATGGGTTAAGTACGATTGGCGGCGACCCGGATGCGGTTATGTCCTTGGAAGAAGTGCAAAAACGGATGACGGCCGAGGAGATCGACCGTGCGAAAGTTCTGATTAACGATTATAAACCGTGGATGTATCCGTTCCGGTGAGGGTGTTAAACTTAACGAGGCGTTTGGAGGGATGCGAGCGCCAGTTGGATCAGAACCTTCTAAGGCTCTGAAAAGGTGTGATTTTGGGCGTCGGTACAATGTCGCTGCAGGCGTTCTGTGGCGCAACGAAAGGGTAAGACGTCAGCTTCATCGCGGAAAAGTCAGATTTTAGTCACTTTTCCGGCTTGCGGCCCTGTAGCAGGCCAAATGTGTTGACTTGAAGCCCGGATGCCCCCATGTCCCTTTTCATGATTGCTTCTGCCGCGTGAGCAGGTCGCGTTTACTGCGCGAAGCATCATACACTTTCAGGCACCCACCTCACGCAGGGGTCCGGCGCGACGACGATCAACGGGGCAATTCGGCCTTTGGATCAGAGCGGCGCGCAACCCAACTGCGATTGTCCGCCCGTTATGGGCGTGGCAGCGATATTTATTGGCGTGGGCGAGATCCGCGCCGGAAACAAAGAGAATTAATGGACTTTGATATGTTGGGGCTTCAGCCCCGTCTTGTGGCAAAACTTGCCGAACAGGGGATCACAGATCCCACCCCGATCCAGAAGAAAGCGATCCCCCATGCGATGGCGGGCCGCGATGTTATGGGGCTTGCGCAGACCGGCACGGGCAAAACCGCCGCCTTTGGTCTGCCTATTATTCATGTGCTGACCAAACTGGGTGTGAACCCAGAGCCGAAGTCGGCGCATGGCCTTATTCTTGCGCCAACGCGCGAGTTGGCAAAACAGATTTCGGACAATCTGCGGGCCTATACCCAAGGGACGCATCTGAAGATTAACTTGGTCGTTGGCGGACAGTCGATCAATGCGCAGATTCAGCGGCTTGGGCGTGGCACCGATTTGCTGGTGGCAACGCCGGGCCGGTTGATTGACCTGATTGATCGCAAGGCTGTGCGGCTTGACCAGACACGGTTCCTTGTTCTGGACGAAGCGGATCAGATGCTGGACATGGGCTTTATCCACGCGCTGCGTCGCATCGCGCCTTTGCTGCGTAAAGACCGTCAGACCATGCTGTTTTCGGCGACGATGCCGAAGATGATGGCCGAGTTGTCTCAGGCGTATCTGAAGGATCCTGTTCGGGTTGAAGCAGCCCCTCCGGGCAAGCCGATCGAGAAGATCACGCAAGGGCTGCACTACGTGCCGCAAGGCGACAAAACGCAGTTGCTGATCAAGTATCTTGAAGGGCACCGTGCCGAGATGGCGCTTGTATTCGCGCGTACCAAGCATGGCTCGGAGCGGTTGATGAAGGCGCTGGTTAAGGCTGGTTTCTCGGCCGGGTCTATCCACGGCAACAAAAGCCAGGGTCAGCGCGACCGGGCGATTAGCTCGTTCAAGGCTGGCGAATTGAAAGTTCTTGTGGCGACGGATGTTGCTGCACGGGGTCTTGATATTCCGGGCGTGCGTCACGTTTATAATTATGACCTGCCGAATGTGCCGGACAACTATGTCCACCGGATCGGACGCACGGCGCGGGCTGGTGCGACGGGGCGCGCGGTTGCGTTCTGCTCGGCCGAAGAGATGAAAGAACTGCGCGACATCGAAAAAACGATGAAGGCGACCATCCCGGTTATCGGTGGCACTGCTCCGGTTCCGGTGCGCGCTGCGAAGTCCGGCGGCAAGCCAGGCGGCAAGCCCGGTGGAAAGCACGGTGGGGCTCCGAAGGGCAATATGACGGGTGCGCAGCGCAGTCGTGCCCGGCGCAGTGGCGGCGGTAAGCGCAAGATGGCGGCTTGACGCAAACTGGCGGACCGCCTTTACGGGCGCGTCGCCGTGCGACTTCATGACGAAATTGGAAAGCCCGTGCTGAATAGCGCGGGCTTTTTTTTGTGCTTTTGGGGGCTGTTATGAAGTGTTTGGTTTTTGAACAATACTGGCATTGCGCCCGCGCATCGGCTCCCTCGCAAGAGAAAAATCAGAGGAAACGGTGCAACCGCGATCAGCACACTGAGAAGGTACGGCCAGAACCGATATAGCCCAGACACTCCTGCTAAAAATGCAAGGCCTCAGCCACCGCCCAGAATCGAATTTTCTGGCAAATTCAACAACACTGCGAGACGGGCATACCGGCTTCGAGTAGCCTTTGGGCAAACGGACTTTTTAGCCTGGTTGCCATCAGTTCGGGGCGGTCTTGAGCGGGAGTGGATGCGATGTCAGCGACCCAGTCCGTCCCGCTCTTCAATCTCAAGCATGACGCAATCTGTGAAATGTAGCGAAGGGGACCAAAGCGACCGATGCGAAACGAGAGAATTAACGCCCCAACCATGCCAGCGGATAGGGTTGGGGCTGCCTTCCCGCCAAATGAGAGCAGCAGCGCGAACCCGATCTCGACACCGGGCACGAGCGGGATTGCTGCAGTTAAACAAATATAAGAAGCGCTCCTATGACGATGCGATGGATCAATGGCTTGTTCATGGCAGGGATGGCGAGGTCACGCAGAAGGTCGCCAGCCATCCACCCGACGGCAAGGAGGATGACATAAACTCCAATGACCCGCCTAAGCGCTCAAATGCGACTTAGAATCGGTCGCATAGTGGATTTTCGGTGGGGTCCATGCCGTCCAATTTCTGGCGGACTTGGTGGAGCGCTGAGGGTCAAATTCTTCCATCGCCGCGCTCTGAAACGCAATCTCGCGACTAGATGTCCAGTCCCATTGCTTTCGCTCCAAGCGGATCAATCCTTCGATCACGCCGCCTTCGCGAACGAACCCCTCAAATTCAAAGAGACCTCGGCTGTAGCTTTCAAGCACACCAAGAAAGATGATGTCTTCGTCCGTCGTCTCTGAGCGGTTCGCTCCGGGAAGGAACCCACATCGCGTGCAGATGTCTGACCAGAAATAGCCATCTTCGAAATGCAAACTATCGGCAAGATCGGGGGTCTCGAGCGGTCCGATCATCCCCTTGAAAACGCGCCCATCTAAAAGGTGGCCCGCTCATGCTTCGCTTGCGCACCAAAGACCCAAGATGAGCGCAAGCGCTGCGAGCGCTGCTCAAATTGAACACGATCTTCTCGGTGTTGTCCGGATGCGGCCTGCATCGATGAGTTGGACTTTGTGACAAGCATAAAAATTGCGATTGTACCCATTGTCTTAAAAGCCCGCTTCGGTGCGCGCGTTGCGGAAGAAATAAGGGCGCCCCTAGGGGCGCCCTTTCGTTTTTTCTCGAACCGCTGAGCCTTAGTTCAGGTCGGCGCTCCGAGCGGCTTCGATGTCGCCTTCAACCGAAGCAACAGTACCTGTCAGCGCTTCGAGGATCTGTGCGCCACCGTCGACGTTCTCTTCAAACCAGCTGAACACAGGTGTCGCGGCTTCTTTGAACGCGGCTTTCTCGACAGGTGTCGGCACGTAAAGGTCCCCGCCCCCTTCCTGGAATTCCGTGTAGGCAGCGATCGACTTACGCTTTGGCGAGGCAAATGTTGCCTGCTGCAGCTGGTAGAAGCCATCGACCACAACGCGCTTCATGTCGTCTGGCATGGACTGGAACTTTTCATTGTTCATGAACCACAGCGCGCCCATGTAGGCGTGACCGTCAAGCGTGACGAACTGCAGGCCAGCATCCGGGAACTTCATGCCCATGATGTCGGTGATGCCGTTCTTGGAGCCTTCGACAACGCCCGTCTGGAACGATGTGAACAGCTCGGGCCATGGGATCGGAGTAGGTGAGGCGCCAAGCGATTTCACCAGCTCCTGTGGAAGGTCGGCGACCACGGTGCGGATCTTGAGGCCTTCCATATCGGCGGGCATCGCAACACGGCGCTGCGTGTTCGCGAAGTTGCGCCAGCCACCAGTGTTACCGATGGTCATCAGGCGGATGGTGTCGCCGGAAGCTGCCAGCGTCATTTCCTTCATGGTTTTCATGAAGCCGGTGCTGTTTTCCAACACGCCTTCAGCCACGCGGTCGTCGGCCATCAGGTAGGGCAGGTCAAGAACCTGAACGAAGGGGAAGATGCCGGAAGCACCTCCCGAGGTCGAAATGTAGACGTCGATGTTGCCGTCAGCCACGCCCTGCAGGCATTCAGCGCCATTCGAGCAAAGCTGTGTGCCGATGAACATCTCGACTTCGATTGCGCCGTTTGAGGCTTGCTCTACGAAGTTTTTGAAAACGACAAGACCGTCATAGTCTTCGTCGTTCTCGTTTGAGTTGGCTGTTGCGCGGATTGTGAAATCCGCCGCGTTGGCCATGAACGCCGAACCGGCGATCATCGTTGCAGCGAGTGCCGCTGTTGTAAGACCCTTTAGCATGTATCTCTCCCTATTAGGTTGCTTTTGGTCATTGAACGAACCCGGTTAGTCTCGGGATCGTCATCGAAATGGCCGGGATGTAGGTGATCAGGAAGATCACCAATACCTCGACGGCGAGGAATGGCAGGATGGCCCGTGCGATGGTTTGCACCTTTTCCCCCGAAACGGAGGAGGCGACAAAGAGCACCAGACCCATAGGCGGGGTTGCCAACCCGACGGTAAGGTTCACCGACATGATGATTGCGAAGTGGACCGGGTGAACGCCCAAGTCGACGAATATCGGACCCAGGATCGGGCCGAGGATGATGATCGCGGGACCCGCATCAAGGAACATGCCGACGATGAACAGCAGGATGTTGATCAGGAACAGCAGGACCAGTGGGTTTTCCGACAGGCTTAGGACGTAATCCGCAAGGATTTGCGGAGCATACGAGAGCGAGACCACGGTTTTGAACGCCATCGCGCCCCCAACAAGGAGGAGCACCACAGCCGAGGTCATGGAAGAGCGGCTGAGCACGCCTGGCAGGTCGGCTAGCGTCATGGTTTTCAACACGAAGAAGGCGACGACGATCGCGTAGAACACGGCGACGGCTGCGGCCTCGGTCGGGGTGGTGGCCCCGCCATAGATGCCAAACAACAGGATCACCGGCATCATCAGCGCCGGAAACGCGTTCAGGGTAATACGCGGCATATCCCGCATGGGCGTCGGCGTTTCCACCGCAAAGCCGCGTTTGTGCGATATCCGCGCGACCATCACCATCAGCACAAATCCCATCAACAGACCCGGCGTGATGCCGCCCAGAAACAGGAAACCGACGGATGTGTC
>CAJQNG010000255.1 GCA_905479635.1 uncultured Boseongicola sp.
GTAAGCGGTTCGAAGACCCCATGGTATCGCCTTTCGACCTAATCTGAGATCCTGACCTTCAACTGATTTGGAGGTTTTTGATGCTTGATGGCGGAATTGGATTGGGGCGTCGCAAGCAGCACCGGCGGACGGCAGCAGAACGAGCGGCGATTGTTGCAGAGACATATGAACCCGGCGTGACTGTTACCGAGGTTGCGCGCCGACACGGAATTGTTGCATCGCAGCTTTCGACTTGGCGCACGGCAGCAAAGCGCAAGAGTAGCCATGATAGCGGCCCAGCTTTTGCCGATTTATCCGTGATGGCTGATGCGTTGCCGACTGCGTTTGATGGCATTGAGGTTGTTGTCGGCCCTGTGTCCGTCCGCCTGCCCAAAAACATGACGGCCAAGCGGGTTGCTGATATCGCACAGCGTTTGGTGCGGATCTGATGATTTATCCCTCACAGGCGGTTCGGATCGTGATCGCCACCAAGCCAGTGGATTTCCGCAAGGGCCATGATGGGTTGGCGGCACTTGCGGAGCGCGAGCTGGACCTTGATCCCCATTCTGGCATCATTGTCGTGTTCCGCGCCAAACGAGGTGACCGGATCAAGGTGCTGCTCTGGGATGGGTCTGGCTTGGTACTATGCTACAAGCGGCTGGAACAGGGCAAGTTCGCTTGGCCGAAGGTTCAGGACGGCGTGATGCGTCTGACGAAGGCACAGTTTGAAGCTTTGTTCGAGGGCTTGGACTGGCGGCGCGTCATGGCGCGGCGGACGCGCAGGCCGGGTGCGACAGAATGAATCATACGGTTAGATGTGGAGCCAAACGACGTGCAAACACAGGGCTATTCTGTTAGATGTGGCCCATGTTTGACGCCCTCAAAAACCTTGATTTGGATGCCCTTCCTGCGGATGTGCGGGCAGCCGTTTTGGGCCTTGGACAACGCAATGCGGAACTGGAAGAGAACAACGCAACGCTCGCAACCCAAAATGCTGAGCTGGAAGCGTTGAACGCGCGGCTGGAACACTTCGTCAAAGAACTGAACCATGTGATCTACGGCGCACGCAGTGAGAAGCTGACGGAAGATGAGCGCCAGCTGGCATTTGAAGATATCGAGGTCGCTCAGTCAGAGGCAGAGGCGCAGGCTGACGCCATCGAGTTGACCACGCCGCGCAAGAAGCGCAAGCCAGTGCAGCGCAACCTTGGCAATTTGCCTGATCACCTTGAGCGCATTGAACAGATCATCGAGCCAGACAGCATTGCCTGTCCTTGTGGGTGTGGCGACATGGTGCGTATCGGTGAAGATCGTACCGAGCGGCTGGAGATCATTCCTGCACAGCCCAAAGTGATTGTGACCATCCGCCCCAAGTACGCCTGCCCAAACAAGCAGGGTGGAGTGGTGCAAGCGCTCGCACCTGTGCATCTGATCGAAGGTGGCTTGCCCACGGAAGGCACGCTAGCCCATGTCAGCGTGTCCAAATACGCGGATCATTGTCCGTTGTTTCGCCAGTCTCAGATATACGCCCGATCAGGCCTCAACATAGATCGCTCCACACTGGCCAATTGGATGGGTAAGGTATCCTTTCATCTCGCCCCAGTGGTGGACCACATGCTCAAAGAACTCAAATCATCGAACAAGCTGTTTGCTGATGAGACCCGTTGCCCTGTGCTGGACCCGGGGCGTGGCAAAACCAAAACAGGCTACCTCTGGGCCATTGCCCGAGATGAGCGCCCCTTTGGTGGTTCAGCGCCGCCAGGCGTGGTGTTCTGCTACGCCGACGGGCGTGGCGGCCAACATGCGACTGAGTTTTTGACGGGCTTCAGCGGCACGCTGCAAGCCGATGGGTATACTGGTTACAACACCCTCACCAAGCCCGGGCGCAACTCTGGCCCCGTTAAGCTGGCCTATTGCTGGGCCCATGCGCGTCGCAAACTCAAGGAGGTCCATGATCGCGATGGATCGCCCATTGCAAAAGAAGGGCTTAAGCGCATCTCCAAGTTCTACAAGATCGAGGAGGCCATCAGGGGCCAATCCGCGGAACAACGCAAAGCTGCGCGCCAAGAACAAACCAAGCCGCTGATGGCTGACTTCGAGGTCTGGCTCAAAACGGCTCGCTCCCGCATCTCTGTCAAATCGCGCCTCGGTGAGAAACTCAGCTACATTGCCAAATATATGGATGGCCTAAAGCTGTTCCTTGATGACGGCACCGTCGAGATGGACAGCAACATCGTTGAGCGCGCTATTCGCCCCATTGCTTTGAACAGAAAAAACGCGCTGTTCGCAGGGCACGACGAAGGCGGCAGAACATGGGCGCGCATTGCGTCTCTGATCGAGACCTGCAAGCTCAACGACGTCGAGCCATACGCTTATCTCAAGGCAACCCTCGAGGCTATCGCAGCTGGCCATCCCGCCGCGCGCATCGATGAACTCATGCCGTGGCACTTTGACAAACAGGCCTGATACCGCTTACGATTGATAAACACTTACTGAATTTGCAGTAGCTTCAATTCTGACCGACTTCCTCACGGAAACCTCATCTGACTTAATCGTCCTGCCACCCCGTAAGTGTATCACAAAGGAATCCGATTCTTCATCTTCGACTATATCTTCTGCGAATTCATCAAGGCCGTTTTTTGCTGTCGCAAGATCGTTATTCGGCACGTTGATCGAAACTGTTACCGACCCCTTTTCAGCAAGTCGCAATTGCTCGACGGTATCGTCTCGCGCGGTCAAGGCGTGGAATACTTCACCAATGCCATGAGTAACAGAACTCCAAATTCCGCCTCCGCCATTTTGCTCTAATAGTTCGGCAGCGGTAGTTTCAGATATATCCACTTTTAAATCGATCTTGCTGACACCCAAAGTCTGGATCGCAGCTAGTTTGTCGGGGCTTCCGATGCGCACAATTTCAAACTGTCGCGATGCATCTGGAAAATTCGCTTTTCGAAATAATTGCTGCAAATA
>CAJQNG010000256.1 GCA_905479635.1 uncultured Boseongicola sp.
CCCATCACACCACCAGCCTTCACAAGATGTTCGTGAAGCGGAGTGCGGCGAATGCCGCGCGCCGTTGCCTTTTGGCGGAAGGGGTAATGGTCGGCGTAAAGAAGGCCAAGGGTCTCAATCGAGCGGTCGTAGAGATAGCGCGCGTTGCCCTGAAACGGCTGCATTCGTCCGATGTCGACGTCGCCGAGATCAGACGGTTTTTCACCGGTGTTCATCCATTCTGCCAGCGCCATGCCGGCACCGCCAGCGGACTGAATACCGATAGAATTAAAGCCCGCGGCGACCCAGACATTGTCGCTGCCGGGGGCAAGGCCAAGATGATAGGCATCGTCTGGCGTGAAGCTTTCTGGGCCGTTGAAGAAGGTATGGACCCCGGCCTCAGCCATCATCGGCATACGTTCGATCGCGCTTTCGAGGATTGGCTCGAAATGGTCGAAGTCTTCCTGAAGCTGGTCAAATTCGAAACTTTCGGGGATGCCGTTCATACCCCATGGTTTAGCGACAGGCTCGAAGGCTCCAAGAAGGATTTTGCCGGCATCTTCTTTGTAGTATGTACACTCGTCAGGCACCCGTAGAACGGGAAGTTGCCCAAGGTTATCAATGCTTTCGGTAACGATGTAGAAATGCTCGCAGGCGTGGAGCGGAATGTTGACCCCAGCCATTTTGCCGACCTCGCGCGACCACATGCCAGATGCAATAACAACGTGTTCGCACGCGGTATGACCCCGTTCACCCGCTTCGTTTTCCCAGTCAACGCCGGTGACGCGGGTGCGGTCTTTATGGATTTTCGTGACCTTCGTGCCTTCGAGTGTCTTGGCACCGCGCAGCCGCGCGCCTTTGGCGAGGGCTTGCGTAATATTGGCAGGATCGCCCTGCCCGTCCGAAGGCAGAAAGACCGCTTGCGTGATGTCGTCGACTTTGACGTGCGGGTATTTCTCCGTCACTTCTTTGGGAGAAATTTCATGGACCTCTACGCCGAAGGCGCGCGCCATGGAGGCCTGACGCAGGAGTTCTTCTTTACGCGCCTCGGTCAGGGCAAGTGTGATTGAGCCAACCCAACGGCAACCTGTCTGAACGCCGGTTTCGGCTTCAAGATTGACGTATAGTTCCTGCGTATATTTGGCGAGGCGGGTCATATTCGCGGACGCGCGCAACTGTCCGATGAGCCCGGCGGCGTGCCATGTGGTGCCCGAAGTGAGGCGTTTACGTTCCATCAACACAACGTCGGACCAGCCAATTTTTGCAAGGTGATAGGCAATGGAGCAGCCTACGATGCCGCCACCAATAATGACCACGCGGGCTTGTTCAGGAACGCTCATTTTAGGTAGTCCTCTGTCAGACGATTGCATGGCCGGCCGCATTGAGGCGGCGGGCGATTTCACGGATGTGGTTGGGGCCGATTTCGCAGCAGCCACCGACGATTGTCGCGCCCTGATCGACCCATTGCAGGACGGTATCGGCGTATGTTTCTGGCGTGATGTCTTTACGGGCTGAAAGGGCATCTACGGTGGCTTTGGCCTTCAGAAAATCCTTGGTGATCTCGGTGAAGCCGTTGGCATAGGCGCCGTATGGTTTGCCAAATGTTGCCAGGACGTCGAGGCCTGCGGACATCGCTTCGGGGACGGAACAATTGGCCAGCCACGCGTCGGGCATAAGATGCGCCAAGGTCGACACCTGTTCGCCCGAACGCAATTTTCTGCCGTCTTCATCGTCAAGCGTGACCGACAGCCAAACAGGCAAGTTTGTCTGGCGTGCGCCCGCAAGGACTGCTTCAGCGTGCATCAACGAGGCGACGGTTTCGCAGATGATCAGATCGACCGATGGGGCAAGGCGTTTGGCGAGATCGGCGTAAAGCGGAACAGCCGTGGGAAGATCGGGGTGCGTGTCCGGGCGAAAACTCGCGATGAGCGGCCCGATGGAGCCTGCAACGCGGTGGTTCGGGGCATGGCGCGCGCTCAGGGCTGCGTTCAAGGCGGCGGCGATCAGGGGTTCCTGTTGATCGGCGAACCGCGTGTCGATCAGTCGGTCGGCATGCACAGTATAGGTGTTGGCCGTGGCGATGGTGGCGCCTGCATCGAAAAAATCGCGGTGGACGGCTTCGACCAGTCCGGGATGGTCGATCATGACCTGTGTGGACCACAGGCTCGTTGGGGCGTGGGGTGTACGATGGACCAGTTCCTGCCCAAGGCCGCCGTCAAGGAGGGTGATATCGGTCATGGTGCGGGGAACATCCTTGCGTATTTGCCGCGGTATATCTCGATCATTTCGTCTTCGGTGACCGCGTCGTCGTAGGGCGGTGTGGAGAGTGGAGAGGCCTGATCGACGTGGATCAGCACAAGGGATCTGATCCGTTTGGCAAGACCGCCCCAAGTATCAATCCATCTCGTTTTCAATGTGTTAACGCGCACGAATTCGCCTTCAACGATCTCGGTATTCCCGGACAGGCGCACACCTTTGCGGCGGAAAGTATCCACGAAAACGACCTCGGCCATGGGGGTTTTCAAAAGATTTCGGCGGGTTCCGGGTGAGCGGATGTCGCCGTAGGAAATCGTTGTGTCACCCAGCACCAGAAACGTCCCCTTGGGCGACGCCGCGGGTCGCCTATTGGGGCGAATGGTGGCGACGATCTCAAGAGGAAAGTCGAGGATGATGCGGCGTGCTTCGGGTGTGATCATGCACGGATCCGTTCGTTGGCAGGATCCCAGAGCGGCTGGTCTTCTTGGACCGTCGCCCTGAAGCGTTCGCCGTAGATCTCGACTTCGACCGTGGTGCCGGGGGTAGCGAGATCAGCGCGCAACATGCCCAATGCCACCGACTTGTTGATGCGGTAGCCCCACGCGCCCGAGGTGGTTTCGCCGACAATCTCGCCGTCTGCCCAGATGGTGGTCATATAGGGCGCGTCGGTATCGCCCGCCTCGACGGTCAGCGTCACAAAGCGCTTTTTGACGCCCTGCTGCTTTTCGTTTTGCAAGGCAACTTTGCCGGGGAAGTCTTGTGGTTTGTCGAGTTTGACAAAGCGGTCAAGCCCGCCTTCGAGGAGGCTGTAGTCAGTTGAAAGATCGCCTTTCCATGCACGGTAGCCCTTTTCAATCCGCAGGGAATTCAAGGCAAACATGCCGAAAGGTTTGGCGCCAGCGGCCAGAACCGCGTCATAGATCGCGGGCATGACGGCGTTGGCCGCGTGGATTTCCCAGCCGAGTTCTCCGGCAAAAGAGACGCGGGCGAGTGCTGCGTTTTGCCCCGCCACTTCGGCTGGTTGGTGGGAAAGCCATGGCAGCGTCAGATCGGCGTCTGAAAGACGCGCAAACAGCTCACGGGACTTTGGCCCGGTGACGATCAGGGTGGAATATTCAGTTGTGTGATCGGTGAGGGTAAGGCCCTCGGGCAGGTCCTTCAAAAGGATATCGCGGTCGTGCCATTGGGCGGCCGCGGCGGTGATGAGCGTGAAGAAATCCTCTCCGTGGCGCATCAGCGACATTTCGGTAAGAATGCGGCCGCGCGCGTCTGGGAAGTAGCCGAGGTTCATGCGACCGACCTTTGGAAGGCCGCCCGCGATGCGCCCCTGGAGCCACTCGGCAGCGCCGTCACCGGAAAGGTTAAAGCGCGAAAAACCCGGCAGATCCAGAACGCCGACGCCATCACGCACCGCTTCGCATTCTTCGCGGATACGGCTTTCCCACGGACCGGTGCGCCCCCATGTATGCGTCGCTTCTTCGGAGGTGTCGTCGCCATCCTTGGCGAACCAGTTGGCGCGTTCCCAGCCGTTATAGGCGCCCATCTGCCCGCCAAGGTCGCGGACTTTTGCGTCGACCGGTGACAGCTTCTTGTCACGTCCGGCGGGCCATTCGTGCCATGGGAAATGCATGGCGTATTCGTGGCCGTAAACCTCCATACCTTTCTGGATGCAGTAGTCTTCGTCGGTGTAATCGGTATAGCGGCGCGGATCGACCGACCACATGTCCCATTCGGTGTGGCCTTGCGTGATCCATTCGGCGAGGATTTTACCTGCCCCGCCCGCTTGCGCGATGCCGAAGGTAAAGACGCAGGCCTCGAACGCGTTCGAAACACCCGGCATCGGTCCGAGAAGCGGCAGGCCGTCGGGGGCGTAAGGGATCGGGCCATTGATCACGCGGCTGACGCCTGCGGTCCCCAGAAGCGGCACGCGTTCCATTGCGTCTTCGATATAGTGTTCCAGACGGTCAAGGTCGTCGGGGTAAAGCTGAAAGCTGAAATCATCGGGCATCGGGTCATCAGGCGTGACCCAATGGGCTTTGCAATTGCGCTCGTAGGGGCCCAGATTGAAGCCGTTCTTCTCCTGGCGAAGATAGTAGGACACGTCCACATCGCGTAGAAGCGGAAGTTTGCGGCCATTTTCTTTGGACCATGCAACGATCTCCGGGATTTCTTCGGACAAAAGATATTGGTGGCTCATCACCATCATCGGAACGGTGCGGCCGCCGTAGGGCTTGAACCATTCGCCGACGCGTTGGGCATAGTATCCCGCAGCGTTCACCACGACTTCGCAGCGGATCTCGCCCTTCTCGGTCTCGACAACCCATTCGCCATTCTCGCGACGCACGCCAGTAGCGGGTGTAAAGCGGTGGATTTGTGCGCCGAGGTCACGCGCACCCTTGGCCAACGCCTGGGTCAATTGGGCCGGGTCGATATCCCCGTCATAGGGGTCATAAAGAGCGCCGAGGATGTCGTGGGTTTCAAGGAACGGATAACGGTTTTGGGTTTCGGCCGGATCGAGGATCTCGATCGCCATGCCCTGATAGCGGCCCATGCTGGCGGCGCGCTCGAACTCCTGCATGCGTTCTTTGGTGTGCGCCAGTCGGATCGAGCCGGTGACGTGGTAGTTCATCGGATAGTCGACCTCGTCAGCGAGACGTCGGTACAGTTCGGTCGAATACCGCTGCAGGTTCATGATCGACCAGGAGTTCGAGAAGGTCGGGATGTTGCCTGCGGCGTGCCATGTAGAGCCCGCTGTCAGCTCGTTTTTTTCCAGCAGGACGCAATCGGTCCACCCGGCTTTGGCAAGGTGGTAGAGCGACGAAGCCCCGACCGCTCCGCCGCCGATGATGACCACGCGAGCTGTCGTTGGAAAATCGGACATGGGCGTCCTCCCTTTTTTAGTAGACCGGCGGTGCGATCACCCAGATCGCAATGCACGGCGTATTGTTCGGATTGACCCAGAAAAACGGCTCGCCGCGAATGCGGAAGCTGTCGCCAGGATTGAGGCGGTGTGTGGTGCCCTCGATCGTCAGATCGAGAGTGCCAGAGAGGATGTAGCCGACCTCTTGCGTAGGCCGCGACACAGACGTGTCACGGCGCGCGAGAGGCGCAAAAGTGGAATGCACGACCTCGAAGTCGTCGGTAAGGTCGGGCGACAGCAGTTCTTCAGCAAGACCGCTGGCGCGGTGGCCGATGGGGCGGCGCGCGGTGGCGCGCACGATGCGACCCTCTTCCCCCTCAGGCGCAGGCGCGTGGCCGAAAAGCGTTTGCACCGGCACGTCGAAGGCGCGGGCGAGATCTTTAATCTCGCGCATTGAAGGCTCGGAAAGATCGCGCTCGACCTGAGACATCCAACCAACCGAGCGACCGAGCTTTGCGGCCAGAACCGACAGGGTCAGATTGCGCGATTTGCGCAGTGCGCGGATGTCACGCCCCAGGCTGTCTGGCATGTCGATCAGGGACAATCCGGTGGCTTTCCATGAAATTTCTTTCGATATTTTCATGACTTCCTGATAAAAAAGTCAATCGTATTTTTTACACCAATTCAACGGTATGCAATCGTCTACCGCTAAACCTCGGAAATTGGGCGATTTTTTCGTTTACAGTTAGAAATTTGTGGCTAGATACTGCAAAAGGAAATGAGGTGCCATGAGCCAGCTGCAAGACCATCCGCTGCGATATCAGATGATAAACGAGCTTCACGCCCGCCCCTTCCCGGTGTTGACGGTGCCGTGTCGCGCGGCCTATCTGGCGATTAAGCCTGTATCGAACGCAGTCGCGCGGGATCGCGAACTTGATCGTGCCCATCTGATTTCACTGCTTGATCGCTATGGAGCAAAGCATCCGCAACCTGGCGCCACGCATTACTTTGGTGACATCGGCAAGTTCCGCCTGAAGTGGGAAAGCCATACAGAATTCGTGACCTACACGATTTTCGAGGACGGCCTTGTTGATACGCCGTTTGATCCGCGCGATTTCGAGGTTTTTCCGGCGGATTGGCTGGCGGTTGCGCCGGGCGTGACGACAACGTCGGCACTGATCCGTGTTGAGGCCGAAGCGGACGACGCTGTGATTGAAGCGAAGGTAGACAATTGGTTTGTAAGCGAGAGCCTTGCGGTCAGTCAGGTCCTGGATGACAGCGCGGTAATTGCAGGCGATTTCCGACTGGATGTAGCAGGTCATATGCGGTTTGCTATTTTCGTGACGCCGGAGGCCGGTGCGCGGCGGGTCGGACGGGTCGTCCAGCGCGTTTGCGAGATCGAAACCTATAAGACGATGTCGATGTTGGGTCTGACGCGGGTGCGCGAGTTGGGGCCGCAGATCGGAGCGATAGACGCGCGGTTGACCGAGTTGATGGGCGACATGACGGGCAATGTTTCTCAGCCCGCCGACACCCTTGAGGCGCTGTTGAAGGTCTCGTCCGAATTGGAGAAAATCCTCGCCCTGTCGTCGTTTAGATTTGGCGCGACAGGGGCGTACGAGGCGTTGGTCAATCAGCGGACCTCGATCCTGCGCGAGGAACGGTTCCACGGCCGTCAGACGATTGCGGAATTTATGATGCGGCGGTTTGATCCGGCGATGCGGACGGTGAAAGCGACCGAAGCGCGTCTGAAGACGCTCGCGGAACGTGCCATGCGCGCGGGCGATCTTTTGCGAACACGGGTTGATGTGGAGCGATCCGCGCAGAACCAGGCGCTTTTGGAAAGCATGGATCGGCGCGCCGATGCGCAGTTGAAATTACAGCGCACGGTGGAAGGGTTTTCGGTCGCAGCGATCAGCTATTACGCGGTGAATTTGCTTGGTTATCTGGCCTATCCTTTTGCCGAAGGCCTCGGCCTTAGCAAAGGGATGACACTGGCGATCCTGACGCCTATTGTGCTGGCGTTGGTTTTCGTAATGGTGCGCCGGATGCGCAACCGGATCGACTAGGGCGTTTTCGACGTATCAAAGAAGAAGAGGTGCCGTTTATCGCGTTCTCGTCAGAAGAGGGTTCGGTCGAAGAGATTTTCGAGAACCCGCAGCATCCCTATACCCAGTCTTTGCTGGCGGTCGTGCCGAAACTTGGCGAGATGACCGGCAAGACCGCACCCGAGCCGATGCGGCTTTTGAATGCCACTCCTAGGGTTGAAGGGCCGATCCTGCCGAAGTCGGACACCGTCCTTTTGGATGTGAAGAACCTTGTTACGCTGTTCCCGGTCAAAGGCGGGTTCTTCCGTCGCACGGTGGCGAATGTGCATGCGCTCAAGGACGTGTCGTTTCAGGTGAAGTCGGGTGAAACGCTAAGCCTTGTCGGCGAGCCCGGTTGCGGGAAATCCATTTGTGGGCGGTCGATTTTGCAGCTGATCGAGCCTCAGTCCGGCGAAGTCTGGCTGAACGGCACAAACATCATGGACTACAACCAAACCGAATTGCGGGCTGCGCGGCGCGAGGTGCAGATGGTGTTTCAGGACCCGTTCGCCTCGCTCAATCCGCAGATGAAGCTGGCCGAGCCACTGCTGAATGACGGGATCGGCACTTCGCACGAGCAGCGCGAGCGCGTGGCGCAATTGTTTGACCGGGTGGAATTGCCGCGCAGTTTCCTGGGCCGCTATCGGCATGAATTGTCGGGCGGTCAACGCCAACGGATCGCGATTGCGCGTGCATTGGCCCTGAACCCAAGCCTGATCATTGCCGACGAAGCGGTGGCGGCCTTGGACGTGTCGGCGCAGGCGCAAGTGTTGGACCTGATCATGGAATTGCAGGCCGAACTTGGGGTCTCGATCCTGTTCATCAGCCACGACATGGAGTTGGTGGAGCGGGTCAGTCACACGGTTGGCGTTATGTACATGGGCCGGATCGTCGAGCTTGGCTCGCGGGCTGCGATATTTGAGGATCCGCGCCACGAATATACTCAAGCCCTGCTGAAAGACGTGCCCGTTGCGGACCCACACCGACGTAAATCCGAACGGGATCTAAACTTTAAGCCGATCCCCGCGCCTATCTTTCCTGTGGACGACGTGCCCGGACCTTCGGTTTACGACGAAGTGACGCCGGGCCATTTTGAATTGAAGCCTGAATGACCATGACATCGCGCGAAGTTCTTGAAAAACTTGTCTCTTTCCCGACAGTGAGCCGGGATAGCAATCTTGATCTTGCCGATTGGGTGCAGGCATTTTTGTCCGATAACGGCGTGAGTTCGCACCGAATGCTGAACGAAGACGGCCAGAAGGCTGCCGTTTATGCTCATGTCGGACCCGACGCGCCCGGCGGTGTGGTTTTGTCGGGGCACACCGATGTGGTGCCTGTTGATGGGCAGGCTTGGGCAACTGATCCGTGGGTTGTGACCGAGAAAGACGGCAAGCTGTTTGGGCGCGGCACTTGCGATATGAAGGGGTTCGACGCGCTTGCTTTGGTGGCTTTGGTCAAGGCGAGCAAGACGCAGTTGAAGCGCCCCTTGCAGATTGCGCTGTCCTACGACGAGGAAGTCGGGTGCGAAGGCGCGCCACCGCTTATTGAGAGGATGCAGAAAAACCTACCCGCTGCGGCTTTGGCGATCATCGGTGAGCCGTCGATGATGAAGGTGGTGACAGGCCACAAAGGTGGCAGCGGGTTCAAGGTCCATGTGCGCGGGTTCGAAGTGCATTCATCGCTGATGCACACCGGCGTCAACGCAATCATGGAAGGCGCCAAACTGATCGAGTGGTGCAACCGGATGAACGCGGCCGGTGCCGCCGCCGAGCCGGCCGAGGGTGCCGCAAGTTTTGACCCGCCGTGGACGTCGGTGCATGTGGGCGAAATCAGCGGTGGTACAGCGCATAACATCACTGCGAAAGACTGCCATTTCGGCGTGGATTTCCGTTATGTGCCGACGGATTCGCGGGCAGTGTGGGAGGCGCGCTTTATCGAGGAAGTGCGCCATCTTGCGGCTGAAATGAACGCCGTACATCCCGACGCCGGGATCGACCTTGTTCCCTATTTCGGATTGCCCGGATTGCGCCCCGAGGACGATGGTCCGGCGGAGCAACTTGCGCGCAAACTGACCGGTGACAACGCAAGCCATGTGGTAAGTTACGGCACTGAAGCGGGTCATTTTCAGGATGCCGGGTATTCAGGTGTCATCTGCGGCCCCGGCGATATCGCCATGGCGCATCAGCCGAACGAATATCTGACGGTTGAACAATTCACCGCCGGTGAAGCCTTCATGGACCGGCTGATCGACCACCTCTGCCAGTAGTCAGGACGTCTCGTCCGGGATTTCATCCAGGTCAGCCTTGCCCACGCCTTTGAACACCGCTTTGAACGGCAGAGCCCACAGGACGCCAAGCACCAGATAGATGACCAATTCCAGCCAGAACGGTGGGCGGTCGAACAATCCGATAATGGTAACCGAGACGATAACGTAGGCCGGCAGGCCGACTAGAAGGATCAGCAGCGAAAGGCGGCGGCGGGATTTGTAGGATAGAGCCATGAGGTTGTTATGGGGCGTCGCGTTGGGAGGTCAAGGTCTCGAAGGGTTGGCATAGTGATTTGGCGAAAGAAAAATGCTTGCAGAGGCAAGCTGCGATACACCTTTTTGTGCGTTGCCTTTACTCGACGACCAACCGGCAAAGCGTTGTATTTTCGATCTCAAGGTCCGGACCCCAGATTAAATCCGCAGAGCGATCCCAGGCGATGCGGTCATATCCGTCTTTCGGGCTTACAGCACATTCGCTGTGAACGGTTGCGAAAGGCCAGTCTGATGCGTCAAACCCGGCCGTATCCCTGCCAGTCGGTTGTTCCGTGACCTCGGACTGACAGGAGCCTTCCTCGGCAGCCGGATCACTTTCATCCGCACAGAATTTCTGCACGGGGGCGCGGTGAGCGACCATGCATTTCCATCCTGCGCCGGTCACTGCCACGGCTAGGCCGCTGGCGTCGCGATTCTGAAGGACGACACCGCCGTCGCCCGTCTGCTATTTTCGAGTGCCGATATATTCAAGGCCAGTATCGTTATCCTTAAGTCTATTGCCGCCAGCGCGATCGTAAATGGCCGGTCCGCAGTGAAGGAAAAGCTTTCGGCATTGAACGATCGTTCTGTCGCGGTTGAAATACTGTCCTCGGCAACTGGCGCGCTATTGATACTGGGAGAGACCCAATTGTCGGCCCAAACATCAGCTGAAAATGTCTCGGCTTGCGCGGGGACGGCAAGACAAGCCATCGCTTCCAAAATTGCTCGGGTGCCCGTCATTATTTAGCTCTTCGGTCTCCGGCCTTCTGTCTCTGAACGATTTGCGTCAGATTTTTCGTCGAAGAATTTCGGCGGCGTCCGGTTTTTTACTTTGTCGCTTCATAGTTGACGGCAGCGTCGTCCGCTTGACGGCGCTCATCCAGCGGCATTGGTCGCCCGGCGCGTAAGGGCCGAACTAGGCCCGTCCCTTTTCCGCTCAATCCTCGAACGGATCGGTCACAAGGATGGTGTCTTCGCGCTCGGGCGAGGTCGAGACCATCGAGACCGGGCATTGGATCAACTCTTCGATGCGGCGGACGTATTTCACCGCCTCGCCCGGAAGATCAGCCCAGCTTCGTGCTCCGGCGGTACTTTCGCTCCAGCCTTTCATCGTCTCATAAATGGGTTGGACGCGTGCCTGTTTGTCCGCGGCCGTCGGCAGATAGTCGAGCATTTCGCCGTCAAGTTCGTAAGCTGTGCAAATCTTCAGTTCGTCAAAGCCATCAAGCACATCAAGCTTCGTCAGTGATATTCCATTGACGCCTGACGTGGCGCAGGTCTGGCGCACAAGCACGGCATCGAACCAACCGCAGCGGCGTTTGCGCCCTGTGGTCGTGCCGAATTCGTGGCCGCGCTCGCCAAGGCGTTGGCCGTCGTCGTCGAACAATTCGGTCGGGAACGGGCCTTCGCCCACGCGGGTTGTATAGGCTTTGACAATGCCAAGCACATAGTCGATCGAGCCGGGGCCAATCCCTGTGCCGGTGGCGGCCTGGCCCGCGATGACGTTCGAGGACGTCACGAACGGATATGTGCCGAAATCGACATCAAGCAGCGCGCCTTGTGCGCCTTCAAACAAGATGCGTTGCCCGGCACGGCGGCGTTCGTTCAGGACTTTCCAGACGGGCGCGGCGTAGGGCAGGATTTCTTTTGCAATGTCCTTCAGCGAAGCGACCAGTGCGTCGCGGTCAACCGCGGGCAGGCCAAGGCCACGGCGCAGCGCGTCGTGGTGGACCAGCAAGCGGTCAACACGGGCTTCTAGCGTGGCTTCCTCGGCAAGGTCTGCCACGCGCACGACACGGCGGCCGACTTTATCTTCGTACGCCGGGCCGATGCCGCGACCAGTGGTGCCTATCTTGGCGACAGAGTTCTGGTTCTCGCGGGCGCGGTCCAACTCGCCGTGGACAGGTAGGATCAGCGGCGTATTCTCGGCGATCATCAGAGTTTCGGGTGTAATTTCAACGCCTTGCGCGCGGATCGTCTCGATTTCTTTCAGCAAATGCCAGGGATCAAGCACGACGCCGTTGCTGATGACCGACAATTTTCCGCCCCGCACGACGCCCGATGGCAGCGCGTGAAGCTTGTAAACTTCGCCGTCGATCACCAGAGTGTGACCGGCGTTGTGGCCACCCTGAAACCGCGCGATCACATCGGCACGTTCGCTGAGCCAGTCAACAATCTTGCCTTTTCCTTCGTCGCCCCACTGGGCGCCGACGACGACTACGTTGGCCATAAAATATTTCCCCCTGAGGTTTACACCGCGGATGCGTATAGCGGCTGGGGTTTTGGGGGGAAACCTTAAAAGGTGTGGTTTGGAGGGATAGGGGGACTTGAGTGTGGCTGACGTTTTGGCATGAGCTTGAGCGCGCCATCGGAGATCGCGGAAAACGCGCCTACCGAGCTGCGTTCCTGGCAAGGCGCGACGGTGATATGATCCAGTGCAAACAGGAGAAAGTCATGGCTGCATTTGGCGCCATGTCCCCGCAAAGCAACGATGTTCTACACCTTGCCGAAGGGGGTCCTGAGACAGAGATTATGTTTCACTACGGGCACAAGACCTGTGAGTTCGCCATGTTCGAGTTGATGGATGATCTCGCTACACGGTGTCCGAATATCGACATTTGGGGCGGGGCCTGTGGACCCTGGGACAAACATTTTTGATCGCACAGCGCATTATGTTTGCAAGGCGCGCATCACGACTTGATTGCTATGTGCCGGCACTCTTCCCCAAAACCACCCTCCCCGCGCGCCTGTTCTCGCTAACACGCTCCGCGCAGACCTTGCCCCCTTGCCGGGTGGCCGATAGGACGGAAGGAACCGGCCTTTAAAGGATAGAGAACCCATGCCTGAAGCTCCTGAATTTCACGACCGTATGCTTTCGCTTGGCCTGGGCCGGGTGTCCGAGGCGGCGGCTTTGGCCTCTGCACGCCTGATCGGGCGCGGCGACGAAAAGGCGGCTGACCAGGCCGCCGTCGACGCAATGCGAACGCAGCTGAACAACCTCGAGATTCAGGGCGTCGTTGTGATTGGCGAAGGCGAGCGGGACGAAGCGCCTATGCTATATATCGGCGAGGAAGTCGGCACCGGCACCGGCCCGCAGGTGGATATCGCGCTTGATCCACTGGAAGGCACGACGCTGACGGCCAAGGATATGCCGAACGCATTGGCCGTTATCGCGATGGGGCCGCGCGGCTCAATGCTGCATGCGCCCGACACCTACATGGACAAGCTGGCGGTCGGGCCGGGGTTCCGGCGTGGTGTGGTGACGATGGATATGTCGCCTGCCGAGCGGGTGAACGCGCTGGCGGCGGCAAAGGGCTGTTCGACCGAAGATATCACGGTGTGCGTGCTGGAACGCCCGCGTCACGAGGACATGATTGCAGAAATTCGCACGACGGGGGCCGCAATCCGGCTGATCACTGATGGCGACGTGGCGGGTGTCATTCACTGCGCCGAACCATCGACGGGCATCGACATGTATATGGGCTCGGGTGGTGCGCCCGAAGGCGTGTTGGCGGCTGCCGCGTTGAAATGCATGGGCGGGCAGATGTTTGGCAAGCTGGTGTTTCGCAACGACGACGAAAAAGGCCGCGCCAAGAAGGCCGGCATCACCAACTTTGACCGGGTCTATACGCGCGACGACATGGTGACGGGCGATGTGATTTTTGCCGCCACTGGCGTGACTGACGGTTCGATCCTGCCGGGCATCAAACGCGAGCCCGGGTTTCTGACGGCCGAGACCATTTTGATGCGGTCGAAGACCGGGTCTGTGCGGCGAATGAATTACCGCCACCCGATTGACACTTGACCAGCTCTGCGGGCGGATTTCTTGGCGTTACGACCTCTCTGACGGGGCGGGCATGGGTCGGCCCGTCTGCGGATGCGCTGCGAATGGCGGAGGCCATGGAACAGCAGACTGGCCTGCCCCCGGCCCTTTGCCGGATACTGGTGGCGCGCGCCGTTGCCCCTGAAGACATCGATCTGTTTCTGGCCCCTGCTTTACGCGATTTGCTACCCGACCCGATGACGCTTCTGGATATGGAGCTGGCTGCGGAGCGCTTGATCGCCGCTGTTGATCGTGGCGAGAAGGTCGCTATTTTCGCCGATTATGACGTGGATGGCGGCTCATCGGCTGCACTTTTATTGGACTGGCTGCGCCAGCTTGGTCGCGATGCGACGCTGTATGTGCCCGACCGCATCGACGAGGGCTACGGGCCGAACGAACCGGCGATGACCGAGTTGGCCGCAAAGCATGATCTGATCGTTTGCGTGGACTGCGGTACGGTAAGTTTCGCAGCCATTGCGGCCGCCAAAGGTGCGGATGTGGTGATCCTTGATCACCATTTGGGTGGAGAAACTCTGCCGGATGCTTTGGCCGTGGTGAACCCGAACCGGCAGGACGAAAGCGGAGATTTGGCGCATCTTTGCGCGGCAGCCGTGGTGTTTATGGTCTTGGTGGATGCGAACCGGCGTCTGAAAGCGCGCGGGACCAAGGGGCCGGACCTGATGTCGATGCTGGACCTTGTGGCGCTGGCAACGGTGGCCGATGTGGCCCCGTTAATCGGAGTTAATCGCGCGCTGGTGCGCCAGGGTCTGAAGGTCATGGCACGGCGCGCGCGCCCCGGTCTGGCGGCTTTGGCGGATGTAGCGAACCTGTCGTCACCGCCATCTGCCTACACGCTTGGGTTCGTGTTCGGGCCGCGTGTCAATGCAGGCGGACGCGTAGGGCGCGCTGATCTTGGCGCGCGCTGTCTGTCGACGCGCGACCCGCACGAGGCGCAAAGCCTCGCCGAAAAGCTGGACGCTTTGAACACTGAACGCCGGGAAATAGAAAATGCCGTGCGAGACGCCGCACTTGAACAAGCCGAGGCACGCGGTCTTGAAGCACCGCTGGTATGGGCAGCGGGCGAAGGCTGGCATCCGGGCGTCGTCGGGATTGTGGCGGCACGCCTGAAAGAGGCGACAAACCGACCTGCCGTCGTGATCGGGCTGGACGGCGACGCGGGCAAGGGCTCGGGGCGGTCTGTGACCGGTGTGGACCTCGGGCATGCGGTACAGAAACTGGCCGCTGAGGGGCTTCTTTTGAAGGGAGGCGGGCATCGGATGGCCGCCGGGCTGACTGTGGCGCGCGACCAGCTTGAGGCCGCAATGGCCCGGCTGTCGGAATTGCTGGCCAAGCAAGGCGCCGGAACCAGTGGCCCACGCGATCTGCGGCTGGATGCGACGCTTATGCCGGGGGCCGCCACGGTCGAGCTGATCGAGCTGATCGAGGCGGCTGGCCCTTTCGGACAAAGCGCCCCCGCCCCGCGATTTGCCTTTCCCGCCGCAAAAATTCTGCACGCCAAACAAGTGGGTTCAGGTCATTTGAAAGTCAGCGTCGGCGACGGACTTGGCGCGCGCCTTGATGCGATTGCCTTCGGAGCCTTTGACAGCGACCTTGGACCCACTTTGATGAACCACGGCGGCGCGCGGTTCCATCTTGCCGGGCGGCTTGAGATTAACCACTGGGGCGGCCGGCAAATCCCTCAAATGCGGCTGGAGGATGCCTCGAGGGCAACCGAGTGAGCGCTCCTGCCCCACTGTGGTCGCAGACATCAAAACCGTCCGCATCGTGGGCCGCGGAGACATCGCCGATGGACGCAGTTTTTGCAGGTTCGGTAAGCGGCGCAGGCGCACCTGCACATGCCGTAGCGCGCCGAGATCACTGACAGTGCAAATATGTGCAAGAATCCTCTTGCCCTTCCGAAGGAGTTTGCCTAACTAGCGCTCCACGCACTGTGGCCCGTTCGTCTATCGGTTAGGACGCCAGGTTTTCAACCTGGAAAGAGGGGTTCGATTCCCCTACGGGCTACCACGCGCTGAATTCCCCTTATTTACATGATTTACTGGGCTTTAGGTATAAGTGGGGCGGATATTCAGTGGCAAATTACCTGATTAGGCAGGGCAATTGTCAACGCCGGACTAAAACCGCACCAAACGCCGGAGCAAAAGTGCGCCACTTGGCTGGTTCTGGCCGGAGTAAAAATGCGCCACTTTGTTGGATATAGGTTTGTCCATAGTCACACATAGCGGAGCGCCCCCAAATAGCGCCGAAGCTTTGCGGAGCTGTGGTCAAACCGGGCGCGGCGTTTGTTATTCAGGTTTTCTTCGACTGGCGGGAGTGTTTGAGGCGGTAGCTGTCGCCGTTCATTTCCAGAATGTGGACATGGTAGGTCAGCCGGTCGGGAAGTGCGCCTGTGAGGCGTTCTCACTCTGGTTCACTCTGCCGTCGTCGATACCAGCAGTATCATCATCGCGGCGTTCATGTTCAGATGTCGACCATGGTCATGGTCGGGATCGGGATCATAGCGTCAATGCATAATTGAGGTCATCGTGTTCAAACGCTGGCACCATGCGGGTGATCTCATTTTGTGGCGCTTGCCGACGCTGCGCATAGTGTCGCCAGTTGCGTATTACCAAGGCGCACTCACCTATGATCTCATTGGCTTCAGCAAGGTTCCGAACAAAGAATTCCGAAACGTTTTGAAGAAGTTGAAGCGAGGCGGTCGCGTCGTCGTAGTCGATGCGCGTCTTGAGTATTCGGGGTCCATCAGGAACTGGGTTGAGGTCATAACACGGGCTCAGTGCCCATCCTTGTCGCCCGCGCCATAGAAAACCGTGATTTCGAAGGTGATCGTCGGTGTTGCTGATCAACACGCTGAACGCGATGCGACGGAAGAGTTCATTAAGATCATCATCGGGAACAGCACCATGATCGGTAAGTGCATCAACTATCTCCAAGTAACTACCATCATCATCGCCATCATTGTGTTCCGTCATCGCCATGGCGCTCATGAACGGGATGCGCTGCCCATCGATGCGGTCGAACCGCTTCGTGATAAAAATTGGACCGCTGTCGCTCGCCGCAAGGTCGTATTCGATGACGTTAATGCCGGCGTCCTTTGCCATATCCAACGCAATGGCCTCCCAACGCGAGATAGCGTAGGCGTCAGTCTCTTTCGGGAACTTTGCTATGGACAGGTTGCCGTGCTGATCGAACACCGAAGCCTTTGGGCGCGCGCCGCCGAGTGAAGAACCCGGCGCGAAGATCATGAGGAGGTCTTCGTCGGTCTCTTCGCCTCGAAGAATCCGCTGTGAGGCGCTTAGAAGATCAGTAAGTGCAATTGTGGTCGGAACACCGCGTGTCTGTGGTGACTGAAATTCTTCGTCGCCTTCAAAACGGAAGCGTAGGGCTCCCAAGCGAGTTTCGTCGGAGACGCCCAGTAGATAGTCCATCTCGTGAAGCGTTCGTGCCGGACGGCCCGCTTGTTCCGCAAGACGCCGTTCGTTCCGGCGCATAAGCTCACGTCCCCATGTATCCGGGGCACTGTCGCCGAGAGTACCGAACATCTCTTTGCCAGCCGGAGGCGCAAGGCTTCCTCGGCTTAGGGGAAGAGAGGGGTCGAACTGGAATGCTTCTGGTGCTGTCAGCCAATCTGGGTCGTGCTCGTAGGTGACGCGCTCGCGCCGAGGGCCAGCGCGTCGTCGCAGCAGTCCTACCCGCCGACGTTCCCCGTATGCATCGAGGAACACTTCAACGTTGCTCATGTTCTTCGCCCTCGCTGGGGTAGCTGTTCATCTGTAAGCTCAGTGTCGAGCGGGTCAGTGAAGTTGGCGAACTCCTTCAACAGCCCAAGAGCTTGCATGACCAGCAAGTAAGATGCGATGCGCACGTTCGGTTCGCCGCCCTCGATCCGGCGAAGGGTGGGTATCGATATCCCGCCTCGCTCGGCAATGAGCTCCATCGGCAAGCGCCGCACTAAGCGTGCTCGTTTGAGCTTCCTTCCAAGACTGCGAAGCTCTCTCTTGGTTGCGGGCGTGATCTTAGTCGAGGCAGGCATAACAGCACACATGGTTTCCCTTATAGCATATAAACTAATATGTGTGTTCTTTTATTGCAAGCGCTAAGAATTACGTACGAGAAATCAAAAACGACGAACATCAAACGACGCAACAGAGCACCCACATTCTGTTAGGCTAAATAAAATAACACACATGTTCTATTATGAAGATCTCAAGATCGACTCCGAGTGGAAGCCTGCTGCAGTGTGATGTCGGACGGCCCAGAACCTGATGTTTGGACCCACTGCCTTTTCACCCTCGCGAGACAGTCCTCTGCGTGGCACGCTCTCATGTTAACCCATTGAGAGCATTGAGCTGCATATGACTTGCAGTGGTACACTCTTCCCCCTATTTTATTGAGGTCATCGCGGATTCTTGGAGCCCCCTACGGGCTGCCACACACTTGTTTCCCGAAAACCTTATTATGTTGGGCGTATTGACCTTAGGTGTCCGACGTTTTTCAGGCCGTGGTACACTTTTGTTATCCCGGGCAGCGTCAACGCGATCTGCAGCCTGTTCAGCGAGGCGTGCGCGTTTGACGCGTTTGGTATAGATCGCCGTCTTCGCATCGCTGCGAGACAGGTGAGCCATGACTTCTTAAACGGAACCGCTTTGCTCCGCGATGACTTTTGCGCGACGCTTGCAAATACCGTGTTGAGGCCGAGTTGCCTTCAGCAACTCCTCACCCTGTCGATTGATCACGGATTCACAAAGACCCGCCTGTTTGACCCGTTTTCTGGCCCGATTGTCTAGGCTCCCAGTGGACGCGAAGGGTCTTCCATACTCCGTCAGGAGATAAGCTGGTGTATCCTCGGAGAGATTAGCAAGTTCGACCATCACGTCTTTGGACATCGGCACGCGGACCGGTTCTGATCCACGCTTGCCCGGCTGCCATGCAACGTAAAACCGGTTGCCACCTCATTGTGCGGTCCCAAAAGATGTGTGTCTCTGATCCTGCCAGCGGCGTTTTGAGCCAGCAAAAAGTCCAGAAGCCAATACGCCTCAGCGCAAGCAAAGCCAGCGGACGATCCCGTCTATTTAGGGCAGCTTGTAGCGCGTCAACCACCTTGTCCGGGAGCGAACCACCATGGCCGGTTTTGAGGCCGCCGGGGTTGGCGTGTCGTTCGGTGTTTTGGGTTAGGTTTCTCCTTCGTTCTGGTTGTCGCTGATGGTTGTCGCTGACGCTATGGTAAACGCTGCGCAATCAGCCGCTGAGATGCAACTGAAGCGTTTGAGGCAGCTCATATATCGCCTTACCTTGGTGAGGATACTAACCATACGCAAAACGGAATCCTCCTTCGTGCTGATCTGCACTCACTCTTCGACCTAGGATTGATCTGTGTTCAACCTCAGAGGAGGTCCGTTCGGCTCGCACCGAGCCTCAAGGGCGCATCATACGAAGCGTTGGATGGTCGCAAGATCAACTTACCAACCGAACGAGTATCCCACCCAAGCGCTAACGCGCTCGCTCAGCACATGCAGTGGGCGGGCCTCGAAGAGCAATAAACACGACGTTCGCGCCAACGTGAAAAACTACGACCTCTCAAGAACGACCGTTGCCGACAACGATCGGACGAACGAAGGACTATGAGCTATTGCAAACGACAAAGAGGACGAATGTGGGCTGCAACGACCGTCATCATGCATATGATCGGGATCATGGTGGGATAATTATTTAACGATCCGTACCATGATCGTCAGTTTCGTGCTTCACATGGCATAAAATCTGCCTATTCATGTCTTTTACAGCACGTATTCTTTATTTATCGTGCTAAAATAAACACATTAATTTATTAAAACGTGCTATAAAAAGCATTCTTTAATAAAAATATGTGCTACAAAGTGCACGTTTAATGCAAGACTACGTGTCTTACTTAGCACGAAAGGTGTGCCATGAGGAATGTAAAAAGCACAGCGAGACGCAAAAATAGCGAGGCAATAGATGCAGTTAGCCGTGCACTCTCGCAACACCTCCACAGGCGCGGCTGGATCGAGCGGTTCCGCGCAGCGCTCGGCATGTCCATAACAGACTTGGCGGCAAAAGCGGGGCTGGACCGATCAGTAGTTTCGCGCGCCGAGCAACGCGAGAAAGATGGCAATATCACGATTAAGCAGATCGACAAGATTGCTGAGGCGATGGGGGGTAAGCTTGTGTACGCGATTATCCCCAAAGAAGGTCGCGTTGAAGACCTCGTCATGGAGCAAGCACGTAAGAAGGCTAGCCGAGTTGTCCGGCGCACCCGCGCTCACATGGCGCTGGAGGCGCAGTCGGAGGGTCTCCAGAGCCAGGAGGACGCTATAGAGGAACTCGCCTCCGAAATGGCGCGCGAAATGGCCCGTGGTTTCTGGCGGTGACTGAGATACTGAACCAGCCCATGGGCGCCAGTGATCTCACTCCAGACGAGCTGAAGGGGCTAAAGGTGCCGGGCATTACGACCCACCGCGAGTTGAACGAAGTCGAGGCGGTCAACATCGAGCAGGGGCTACTTTGGCTAGATCAGAGGCCGCGAACTTTCGATCTACTGACGGATGACGCAGCCAAGGAGATCCATCTGCGCTTGTTTGGGGGTGTCTGGAAATGGGCCGGTGAGTATCGCCTGACCGGGAAGAACATTGGCGTTAACGTGGGGCATATTTCAATGGAGATGCGATACTGCTTGGACGACGCAAGAATGTGGCTTGACCGTGAGGTTTATCCACTTCCGGAGTTGCTTGCGCGCTTTCACCACAGACTTGTGAAAATTCACCCATACCCCAGCGGCAACGGCCGCTGGTCACGTATAATGACAGACGAACTGCTGCGTCGCATCGATGACGACCGATATCTCAATTGGTCCAGGGGCGGCAGCCTTCAAACAGAGAACACACACAGGCGCAGATACATCGATGCTTTACGCGCGGCAGATCAGTACAACTTCGACCTTGTCACCGAATTCATTGGCGATGCGTTGGAGTAGTGTGACTTGTTCAGCCGGTCTGCCGTCCTCCCCGAGTGGTCGAAGTAGATGAGCAGCAGAACTATCCCTTTGGGCTCGTCTCGGTCATTGTCGGTGGCTTGGAGGAATGAGCGTTTCCCGCTCAAAGAGGACTCGTGATACAAGACCTCAGTTTCTGGCAGCTTGACCGTTCCGAAAAGCACTCTGAGCAACGGTCCCGCAATGTCCTTGCCAATGTTGGCAGTGGTACACGCTAGGTCTAACCCATTGATCGCATTGAACTGCATTCGACCGATCGTGGTACAGCTAACCTCTTATTTCATTGGGGTTTTCGTGGCTTCTTGGAGCCCCC
>CAJQNG010000257.1 GCA_905479635.1 uncultured Boseongicola sp.
ATCCCCAAACATCAGCGGTGTTAAGTGTGTTTAGCGGCTTGGTCGCCGGCAGAGAAGCGGCAATTGTTCGCCAACGACTATGGTGAACGCAGCGCGGTACCGCCGTTCATCTTCGTTAACATGAGAGGGTGTTGGTAGCGCAGGAGGCTCCTAACATAACGTCTCAGCCCATCGCAAGTTATTGCAATAAAATAATTATAATCAATACTTTATATTAAACCATATGTCGCAAGACATTACAATTAGTCGCCACAAATCGCATGCTGGATGATGGGACAATTCTGACCTCTACCGCGTCAGTTCTCAGTGACATTCAACACTGATTTTTTCCCAATAATACAGAACCCGTTTCTGAAGGGATCGAGACGCAAGGCGGCTGGTGGATGATCCGCGCCTTCAAATATGTCATAGATCACCGCGATCAGTCTGATCATGAGGATCATCGCCTAGTTGTTCCGGATGTTCTTCGTGTCCTGCATCCGTCTCAGCGAATTTGCAATGTGTTCGCGCCAGCGTGGGCCAACTTCCATTGCGTTGACGTCGGCACCAGACAGATCGTCGGGCCGGTCCTCGGCCATCGCCTCAATTTGAAACGCCGCCTCCTCACGGTCCTTCGACGCCTTCAAGCTGCCCGCACCATCGCGCCGTCGGTCGGCGTCATGCCTCCGGCCTCTCGAAACCAACGACTGCCAACAGGGGCAGACGCTCCAGCCTGAACTGCGGCCTCTTCGCTGGAAATACCCTGCTCAATCAATCGCCAGAACAAAACCTGCTGCGCTCGATGTGCCACCTTAGGACGCCCAGGCGAACGCATTTTGTCTCTGGTGCTTCGGTCGGAAGCTCGCTGGTGTTTCGTCATCGCAATCTCCAATTCGGAACCGTTGCGATGACCGCTTGAATCCGCCCAGTGTTCGGCGATTGGAGTTCCAATTCGCCCGTGAGCCAATAGTGGCCGAAGAAGATCCGCTTCTCCTTGGACCGGCACGTCTTTCGAACGACAGAGCCGGGAACATCACCTGCGGGCAGCCTGCCCGCTTCTGGCACAGACATTGCATATCACTCCATGAGCCGGGCTCTGAAGCCCACCACTTCACACGCACGCTGGCGCGCTCATTGCCGTCTTTATCCGTTGGCGCCCATGGGCACGATGACCGCCATCGTGATCACGATGATCAGCATCATGATGGGGATGATGATCATCGGGCTCATGTCATGACCGGCATGCCGGTTATTGCGCGGCAAAGGCCTCTCTGACGATCTCTTCGATCGTCGCAATCTCATCATCTGTCAGCTTTGAAAACGGTTCACGGTCACGGCGGCGCTTTGGGAAGTCTCCATCATTTTTTCTGATGAAAAAAATGGACTGTTGAGCCAGGTTATCGGGCATTTCAATGGCGTTCATGATGCCGCGCATCGCTTCGTCATGGCGCTTCAGATATTCAATCTCTCGCGGCAAATCCTCTTCGATCGTGCGTTTGACACACTCATACAGAAACTCGGCCTCTGCTGTGCAGTCAAAGAAGCGATAGAGGTCGGCTGTGTCGTTCAGCACATCGACATTGCCATTGGGTAAGGCGCGCCAATCTATGAAGTCCATCAGTGGGGCAGAATGACCCTGCAGCACGGTGCGGTAATCATCGATGCGGTCGAGCATGACCGAAGACACCGGAAACACCATACCCGCCGGTGTGAATTTCCGCTCGGCCAGGACCTGATGGATCAGGCAGCGATGCAAGCGGCCGTTTCCGTCAGCAAGCGGGTGAATATAGATAAACCCGTACGCAATGATCGCGGCCTGTAGGACAGGATCGACATTATCGGTATCCGTGATCCGCAGCCTGTTATTACATTCGTTGAGCGCCGTCATCAGTTCGAACACGTCCTCGCGGCGCGCGCCGATGAACTCAGGGATCGGTTCGTTATTATGGTCGCGTTCGCCCAGAAAGACGCCTTCTTCTCGGTAGCCGATCGGCGTCAGGCGATCATCACCGATCAAGATGCGGTGCAGGCGGTAGATTTCAGTTTGGTTGAGCGGGCGTTTGCCGGCTTCCAGAACCGCGCGGCCCCAGCGTTCCAATCTATTGACCGGCGGCCGTTCGCCTTCAATCTCGAAACTGGCGCGGCTGTCAGCAAGCAGCAGAAAACTCGCCGCGCGCGCGATGACTTGACCGCCCGTTCTGCCGATTGTGTCTTGGGCCTGGGCGGCAAGGTCGCTTGCGATCAACTCTTCCAGCTTCTCTGTGCGGCGGATGATCGGGCACAGCGCGCCTGTGCCGAGCAGGTTGTCGCGAACGCGGTGTCGCAGCGACAAGCGCTCCTTACCGGTGAAGTGAAGCTTGGGGTCAAGTGCGGGAACCGCCGTAACCGTCGGGGCGTCTTCCAGATTAAGCGTGCGGCCTGTCAGGGTTTCATAGAAGAACCACAGGCGCCGTGAAAAAGCGCCCGTCGGTGTGGCACGGACAATGGCCTCGATCTCTTCCTGCGGCACCGCATCGAAAGCCCGCCTTAAGATCAGCAGGTCCATATGCTCGTGCCGGAGCGCGAAGTTCAGATGACCTTCGAGTGTGTCTTCGGGCAAGTACCGCTTGTCGAAGACCTCCCAGGGCCCGTCGGCGCGCTTGTTGCCGCGCACATGCTTATCTGCAATGCATGCGGGGTTGCGCAGGGGCGCGGCAATGCCAAGATTGATGATAAGCGCAGACCAGCCGGCAAGGCTCTTGCCCTCTGGCAGGACCTCGTCGTGGAAAAACTGGGGGCTTAGGTTTTCTAGCTGCAACGGTCGAAATACCTTCATTAATGTTGAAAATCACACCACAAAACCACTCCGTGTCGAAAATCGATATACGCAAGTTTGCGACGAAAATCAATCATAAATGTCGAAAAGCTATCATGAGAGGTGGTTATGTCGAAAAATGATGCATCAATAGCCGTCTTGCGGCGGTGTATCCATAAGGGGCGAGACCCTTCTCTGGCACATTCTAAACTCCGTTGCTTGCGCCCTAATCGCACAAGGAAAACCCGCTAAACTTGTCATCACAGCGATAATGCGCAAACTGCTCGTTCTCGACAATGCCTTGATCACCAAAGGCCGAGGATGGACCCCAGAATGCCCTTGACCATCACGGATGCTCAAGTAAGGCTGCTCATGCGGATCATCTATAAGAGAGTCCCGGTGATCGAAAAATCGTGTATGGATGGCGCAAACAGATGATATCCAAAAAGGTCCTTCGTCTTAGATTTGTGCAGGACCAATCTTTCGAGGATACCGTGCTGTGCTTCTAGAGGACGATATCGTCCGAAAGCCTGAATAGGACCATGGTTGCTGCATCACCACGCGAGGACCGGCCTACTGCCGCGGTGCTGATCATGGCGTCAGCCATCTTCTTGTTTACCCTGATCGATACATCGGCCAAGTGGCTGATATTAGCAGGATTGCCAGCGATGCAAGTAGTATTTTCCCGCTATGTCGGCGCGTTTCTGACCACACTAATATTCTTCATTCCTCGCCGCGGATTGGGTGAATTCAGGTCCAATCGGCCGTGGATTCAAGTCCTTCGCGCGCTGACTCTTCTGGGCAGCACAGTTTTCAATTTCCTTGCCCTGCGATACCTGCCGATCACGCTGACCATCGCAATGTTCTTCGCGATGCCGATTGTTGTTACGTTACTCAGCATTCCGATTTTGGGCGAAAGGGTCGGGCTGCGCCGATTTCTAGCCGTCCTGACCGGGTTCATCGGGGTTCTGGTCATTGTGCAACCTTGGGGCGCACAGTTTCATTGGGCCGTGTTTCTCTCAATTGGGGCGCTGTTCTCTGCTTCGACCTATTTTGTTCTGACGCGCCTGCTTGCGGGGATCGACAACAACTCGACCAGTCAGCTTTGGACGAATGGGCTGGCCACCCTGGCTCTGGCACCGATTGCGTTGCAGAATGCGGTTTGGCCAGAAAACACACTGAATATGCTTGTATTCCTGTTCATCGGTTTTCTAGGGGGCGTTGGTCATATTCTGGCGACCCTGGCGTTCAGGTTCGCCCAAGCATCGGTGCTGGCACCGGTTACCTATGTACAGGTTATTTATGCCACTGCGGCGGGGTACCTGGTGTTTAACACGCTTCCGACGATCTGGACGGCGATCGGCACCGCCATCATCATCGCGTCTGGTGTCTATATCTGGCAGCGCGAGCGGGTCCGGGGGCTGTAGCTATCCGCGCAAGGTTTCAAACCGTATGAGAGTCTCGTCGAAGTGATACGCTTCGAAAATCTCACGATGAAGAAGTAGAGACAGGTTTTTTTGCATACATCTGTATTGCTTACAATGATGGACGCCTATCATCAATTCGCCCAAGCGGACCTTTATGTATGTAGCTGGCGACGGCAGCTTTATCCGCGCTGCAGTTGTTCGGGCAACGAAAATGCTGCAATATATACGAATGGAGGGTTCGACGGGCCGCGTTGCAGCATTTTAGGACAAGGCTAATGACAGCATCGGGCCAAAAGCAGTAGTTTGACTGATTATTGTGAAGGTCTGGAAAGTCCCGCAACCCGGTTATAGCCCCTATCGAGATTGCAGCGGCTTGCACCAACGTCCGCTTTTTCTGCTGCATTGCGAAATGGATTTCTCATCCCACGCGGAGACGGAGATGCCGCAGGCGCAAACGGTAGATTTTTTGCTTTCTCGATGATGTCGATTGCGCGCTGACCGAAGCATTCCGTGTTCTGAAGCCTGGTGGTCGCATCGTCATACTGGACACAGATTGGGAAACGTTGGTTTGGACAAGCAGTGACCCCACCCTGATGAAGCGCGTGATGACGACCTATCAGGCGGTCTACGCCGATGCCAGATTACCTAGGTCATTGCCAATGAGACTGGCGTTGGCCGGGTTCTCCAGCATATCGGCGGAAGGTTTTGTGGTTTTGAACACCAGCTTTGGCGAGGACACGTACGCACGCCAATCGGCAGGGTTCGCAACTTCCATTATGGACAGT
>CAJQNG010000258.1 GCA_905479635.1 uncultured Boseongicola sp.
GAAATCCTCAAATGGGGGCACTGCGACGCCCAAGATGGCAAAATGCTTCTCCTGTTCGAGGCTTTGGGAAAGCGCCAGCCCGTTAAATTCATTGGTGAGTTTGAGTGCGCTACTCACGACTTTCAAGAAGGTCCCAACCGCGCCGGCGACCTGCGCAAGACTATCAGGTTTCACTTTTTGCCGATTGGCAGTGGAGCAGTATGAACCGCCCCATGTTTGTCGGAGGCTCCAAAGTAAGTAGGGATGGAGCCTATGGAAAAAAGTAACAGAGCAAACAGATTTTCAACTGAAGTGCGGGCGCGCGCGGTTCAGATGATTTTTGAACATGAACATGAGTATGCCAATCAATCGGCAGCGATTATGGCAAATGCACCAAAGATCGGGTGCGGCAGGGACACGCAAAACTCAGAATGCCGATTTCTGGGGAGGGCCGCTCTCAGCGGGGCGCGCGCCAAGTACTGTCCGCAAATCGGCCCTGGCTGAATGCACTCCCGTCAACACCCGCAATCCCTCGCTGCAGCCCCTCAGAGAGGCCGGCCGAGCCGCTTTGCCAACTCACGGCTCAATCCCAGCTAAAAGCGTTGTTGGTCGACGTGCCGGCGGTCTGTGCGCACCTCACTCCCGAGCGGCCGTCGGGTCGTACTGTGACTTCGAGACAGTGCCAACCAATCCACATCGATACCGTTGGCATGAAATTCAGGGCGCAATTTGGAGGTGCGGCGTAAGGCCCCCAAGGCTCCACAAAGATACCTTTATTTTTGTGCGCGAGCGTCGCAAAAGCGCCGCCCCTATGGGCGACACTGATGCTTGTAGTAACGAGTGATTTGAGTGCTGGGGGTCGTCCGTCGAGGGCGGCCCCTTTTCCAACCACCTCAGGCAAATACACTGCCTCGGTGCTTGGTCCCCAATCAATTCCCAGAACGCGGCAAAACTTTGACCTTAAAGGGGTTTGTTTCGCTCAGCAGGGTTCATTCCCCCGCCTTTCTTGCTTTTGTCCAAACGCGGGACACAATACCTCCACCCGCCGCTTGCCCGATACTGCCGACCGGATGCCTGATAGAGCAGAGCAATACAAAAAGGTGCTCAGTTTACCTTTAGGCCGCGCCGAGTGAGAAGCGGGGCATTCGGGCCACGACCGCCCCGCTCTTTCGCGTTACAGGAGGCTAAGCAGTTTACGCGCAGCGTCTTCGGACGATGCCGGATTCTGGCCCGTCACCAGCTTTCCGTCGGTCACAACGAACGAAGCCCAGTCGTCGCCTTTCAGGTAGTTGCCGCCGTTGGCAGTCAACATATCCTCGACGAGGAAGGGCACAATATCGGTCAAGCCCACGGCATTTTCTTCAGTATTGGTGAAGCCAGTCACCTTTTTGCCGGACACGAAGGATTTGCCATCCTTGCCCTTGGGATGTTTGAACACCGCCGGGGCGTGGCACACTGCACCGATGGGACGATCATTAGCAGCGAAGGTCTCAATCAGTGTCTTGCTGTCGCCATCTTCTGCCAAATCCCAAAGTGGGCCGTGACCCCCGGGGTAGAAAATCGCGTCAAAACCATCAGCGGAGACCTTGGATAGCTCGGCAGTGTGCGCCAAAACCTTTTGGGCTGCTTCGTCGTCCTTGAAGCGCTTCGTGGCTTCGGTCTGAGCGTCGTCCGAGTCGCTCGACGGATCGAGCGGTGGCTGGCCACCCTTCGGCGAAGCGAGTGTAATTTCAGCGCCCGCGTCTTTGAACACATAGTAGGGTGCCGCGAATTCCTCGAGCCAGAATCCGGTTTTTTTGCCGGTATCGCCCAGCTGATCGTGGGATGTGAGAACCATGAGAATTTTCATCAGAATATAGCCTCTTGTTAATTGTTATTAGTCGTTCAGCTTAACAACGCGATTGCCGAAAGCTTCGCCTTTCAGAAGGCCAACAAATGCCGCCGGGGCTTGTTCCAGACCCGTAGTCATTTCCTCCCGATATCTGGTCCTTCCTTGCGTAACCCAAGGATTTTACCGACCTGTCCAACCGTGGCGCCTACGGGGCCGCTGGCTCCGGCGACCGCAAGGGTTCACCCGCTTTGGGTTCTCCAATCTGCGTCAGTCCGGCCCAGGCAGTTAGCCCCGGCATGCCGAGCACACCAAGTCCCCACGAGGAATTCTGAGGGTTCTTGCCCATGTTGATCGCGCCGGTGCCGTCGGACAGCGCATAGTCCTGCCAACCACCAAACGCAACGACCCAGTCACCCGTTTCAAATCCGTCCACAGCCGAGCTCACAACCTCTGCGACTGTGCCGCCAACCATAACCGCCCCGATTTCCACCGGAGCAGCATAGGAGGGTGCGTCGCTCATCCGTCTCCGCATGTATGGATCAAGCGAAAGGTATTCGTTGCGCAGCAACATCTCACCCTCCCTCAGGGTCGGCAGATCCCCAGTTTCCAGACGTAGGGTTTTGTCGTCGGGTGCGCCTTTGGGGCGTTCGGCCAAAACAAACTTGCGGTTCTTGATGCTGGATTGCGGCGTGGTCAGGGTCCTTCTTTGATCAGGCCCTCGGCCTGACAGCTATTGTTTTATGCGATACCCGCACGGCCCATAAAGCACGCCGAGCAACGTCTGATAATTGAGGGATTAAGCTTAGATTCAAGTAGACTGGCTTAACTCAGAGGTATGTTTTCAGAACTCAAATACAATGCCTTCACACGACCATCTTCGCATTGATCGCCCGGGCTTACTGACCGCTGCATCCCACACCAAACGAACTGCTCGTTGGTGATTAAAATCAGTATCAAAACGATTTATCTATATATTTATGCAATTTTTTGCATTAATCTTTAATTTATGCAATATATTTCTTGTTATTCTGTCGATTTCTCTCTACGATTTTGGTCCTGGGCCAAGCTTTAGGTGAAGCATCGGTCCTTTGGATTGGATGCATGGTTGGGGCACAGAGATGACCGCATTAGTTGAGCTTCGTGGAATCAAGAAGTTCTACGGCGGCGTAAAGGCGCTAAAAGGTGTCGATTTCGATATTGAGCCCGGCGAAATACACGCGCTCCTTGGCGAAAACGGCGCAGGCAAATCAACTTTGATGAAAGTCCTCGGTGGCGACATCATCCCCAACGCGGGTTCAATTGTTGTTGCCGGTCAGCCCGCAGATTTCCGCGGGCCCGCTGATGCAAAAGCAGTCGGCATTCAGGTGATACACCAAGAACTTGCCCTTGCGCCAGATTTGTCAGTTGCAGAAAATATCTATCTCGGAAATCTGCCACCAATCATTTCATGGTCAGCCCTCAACAACTCTGCGGGTGAGGTCCTGAATCGGTTAGGTTTTGACATAAGGCCCAAGGAACCTGTGGGCAATTTACCCATAGCATTGCAGCAAATCGTCGAAATCGCAAAAGCCCTTTCGAAGGAAGCAAGGATAATCGTCTTTGATGAACCCACAGCTGTACTGTCGGGAAAAGATGCCGAACGTCTACATGAGATAATGCTTCAGTTGCGTATGAATGGTGTCGGAGTCGTCTACATCTCCCACAGACTAGACGAGGTATTCGACGTCGCAGACCGCATGACTGTACTGAAGGACGGCGAAACAGTCGGGACGGTAAGTGTCAAAGACACGGATATGAATAAGATTATCCGAATGATGGTGGGAAGACCCATGGAAACGATGTTTCCGGAGAAGAAGCCAACAAAGATCGGTGACGAAGTTCTGCGCGTCGAAAGTCTTAATCGCGGCCGAGAAGTAATGAATGTGAGCCTTTCAGTAAGATCTGGTGAAATTGTTGGCCTCGGAGGCCTCGTTGGGTCTGGAAGAACTGAAGCTGCAAAAATGATCTTTGGGGCCGACCCTAAAGATTCCGGGGAAATTTTCCTGAACGGTAAACCGTTAAAATTGAAATCCCCTCACGATGCAGTTCAAGCCGGCGTTAGCCTCTTGCCAGAGGACCGCAAAGGCGAAGGTGTAGTAATCGACTTTCCAATCAGCGTTAATTCTACGATGGCTGGGATCGGTAAAATCACCAACGGGTTTGGGTTTATCAAGCGACGCAAAGAAGGCCGCGAGGTTGCCGAACTGGCCAGAAAGCTTACTCTCAAATGTGGACACATCGACGACGCTGTCAGTACTTTATCGGGCGGAAACCAACAGAAAGTCGTTCTTGCAAAGTGGGTTTTTGCTGGCGGTGATGTGATCATATTTGATGAGCCAACGCGCGGAGTGGACGTAGGTGCAAAATCCGAGATCTATGGGCTCATAAATAAAATGGCCGAAGATGGCAGGGCTGTCCTGGTCATTTCGTCCGAACATCAAGAGTTGTTTGGAATATGCGATCGCGTGCTGGTTATGGGCAATGGCGAATTACGCGGTGAACTAAAGCCGGCTGACTACTCCGAAGAGAACCTTTTGCATCTTGCAATGGCATCTGGAGCGCTTGAAAAAGATGGAGAAAGCCATGACTAATACGCCATTAGATTCCGCTACAGATGTAGAAAAAGGCCGTCCATTCAATCGCGCCGAGTTCATCGAGAAGTACAGCACTTTTGGAATTTTTCTGATCCTATTTATTGTCGCTACAGTTTGGACTGATACGTTCCTTACTCAACGAAACCTGCTCAATGTTCTACGTCAAGTTGCGGCGGGGACCGGCATCATGGCTGTGGGCATGCTATTTGTTATTCTTACTCGCGGAATTGACCTGTCTGTTGGCTCTGTGCAAGCTTTTGGGAGCGTGCTTTGCGGCTACTACATTGTCCAGCTGGATATAGATATTTGGGTAGCCCTTCCGTTGGTTTTGCTCTCGGGCGCAGCATTAGGCGCATTGACAGGCATTTTTGTAGCATATCTTAAATTACCCTCATTTGTTATGTCGCTGGCAATGATGGCAATCGCTCGTGGGTTATCTCTGGTTTATTCACAGGGGCAGCCGATCGTACTCGGTAAGGTAGGCGCGGCGCTCACTGAATTTGGATCGGGTCGTTTTCTGAATGTGCCTAAGCCAGTCTGGTTGATGATCGCGATTTTCATCGTTGCTGGAATAGTTTTGAATTACACAAAGTACGGTCGTATCATTAAGGCTATTGGCTCAAATGAAGAGGCCGTGCGTCTGTCTGGAATTAATGTCCCGCGCTATGTCGCATCAGTTTATGTCATTTCTGGAATGCTCGCTGCGACAGCAGGCATTATTGCCGCAAGTCGGACCGGCATTGGCTCTTCGCAAGTAGGCGTTGGAGCGGAATTGAACGTCATCGCGGCAGTTGTGATTGGCGGAGCAAGTCTGATGGGCGGCCGCGGAGGCGTTATTAATACTTTGATTGGTGCTCTCATTCTGGGGGTTATGACAAACTTGATGAACCTCGCAGGTGTTCCTGGATACCACCAACAGGTTTGGATGGGCATTATTATCGCGGTGGCAATGCTGCTCCATTTTGGAGTCACAAGAGTCAAGAACTGACTGTGATGCACCGCTGGCGGCATACAGATCAATAAAAAACAGCCAGCTGCCGCTCGCCGCTCCTTTTCTGCTCCAGTCTAAAGGGCATCGTCAACTTGCGGGGCCTGTTCTGAAATCGTACCGAACGACATGACAAGAGCCAAACATTCCGGCGCCTTCAAAGGCCACCGTTTCCCGCCTGAGGTCATTGCATATGCGGTCTGGTCCTATTTTCGGTTTCCCTTGAGCCTACGCGATGTCGAGGATCTACTTGCGGCGCGCGGAATCATCGTGAGCTATGAGACGATCCGGAAGTGGGTTGGCAAATTTGGTAAAAAGTGTGCCGCTTCCATCCGGCGGGACCGGCCTGCGCCATCTGATAAATGGCACCTTTATGACGTGGTCATTCCTATCCGCGGGCGCAAATTCTGGCTTTGGCGCGCGATCGACAGCAATGGCCCCTCTTGTCTTATGAATTGAGCAGTTCTTGTGCGAAGCTGGAATAGCTGCCCGGCACGGCATCGACCACCGCAGGCATAAGGGCTTAAACAACAGATCTGAAGGCTCGCATCGACCGACGCGGCGCCGAGAAAAGATCATGGCCCGCTTCAATTCGCCCGGCCAAGCACAGCTCTTTTTGTCTGTCCACGATCAAGTCCAAACCGTATTTCGCCCTCGTCGCCACAAACTATCCGCCCCTGCCCATCGACACTCTCGCTCAGATGCTCACAGCATTTGGGACGACATCACGTGTGAGGTGAAGGCCGCTTGACCAGGGGTGCGGGGCTCCTTTTCGGCAAGAGCCGATAAGTTGACGATGCCCCATTATGACCAAGCCCATATCGATCCAACCGCCGCCGGTGCCCGCCAAAATTGGCGTGGCGGGCACCGGCTCAATCTTCGCAGATCGATGGGAAAAGCATAAGACAAGCCCAGAGCGGCCGGACTGAAATCGCGTCCTACGTTTGTGTAGCAAATCGACAGCGCCAATCGATCCAAGAGTTGCGCTGCAATGCAGCCAGAAAAGCCGCATTGATCGCGACCGCAGCGAGGTCCGAGGGGTCTATGACCGAGTTGCGGGACAAACCCGACCTCGCCAAGTGAAAGATCGCGCCTAACTAAAGCCGAACTGGGGTTCGT
>CAJQNG010000259.1 GCA_905479635.1 uncultured Boseongicola sp.
CGGTTTGGATTGGCGCGTTTAGGGCATCATGATCGAATTCCGCAGAAGGCTCCTGGTTGATGAGGGCGAAGGCGACGAAGGTACAAGTGTCTTGCCGTTGGGGCAGGTGATGGTCGCACAGTTTGCTGGGATTATCGACGCAGAGCGGAATTTTGCCGAAGAGAGCGGGACGGATGTTTGTAGGAGAAGCTCGCCGGGACGGATCATCCTGTGATCGTACCAGATTGCACATCTATTGTTTGAGGTCGGGAAAAGACATCGGCTTTTAAAGACGCGTTAATCTGCCTTAGGCGTCAGTGTGCGTGTGTAGAGTGTGACCAAAAAATCCTCGGCTGTATCGAGATGGCTGTCGCCTTCTGGCAAAAGAATGCCGCGGACTTGCACATCGAAATCGGCGTAGTGTTGCGTGGTCGCCCAGATCGAAAAGATCAAGTGATGCGGGTCGATAGGTGCGAGACGGCCTGCGCTGATCCATGTCTGAATAAGACCTGCAACTTCGTCGACAAGCGCTTTCAGAGGTCCGTTGATTTCGTCGAGAATGCGAGGTGCGCCTTGCACGATCTCGTTGGCGAAGAGACGGCTTTCGCGGGGAAACTGGCGGCTCATCTCGAATTTTCGACGCATGTAGGCGACCAGTTCCGCGATAGGTTCGCCGTTTGGATCAAGCGCGCGCAAGGGGTCAAGCCAGGTGTCGAGAAGCGTGGACAAAAGTTCGGTGTAAATCGCCTCTTTTGAGGCAAAATAATAGAGAACGTTCGGTTTGGAGAGACCGGCTGCCGATGCGATCTGGTCAAGCGTAGCGCCGCGGAAGCCTTCGGACGAGAATACTTCTAGCGCCGCCTCCAAGATGGTTTCCCGGTTCCTTTTCTGGATCCGGGTTTGCGGGCGGTCGTCTGGCAAGGCGGGCGGCTCCGGTTTGTAACAAGTAGCCCGGTGTAGGGCCCAATTGACCAAGTGGTCAAATGTTTTCGGCAACGCTGCATGTAGGCAGATCTCGCTTTGATTGCGCATAAGGACGGCGGATCGACTGTAGGGTTGGGCTCGCTCATGTTTTCATTGACCGGCAGGGTTTGCTGTGGTGCGATCGACTTGACCGTTTGGTCAGAAAAGCCCCCGCGAAAACGACGGGGCGCGAAATACGGGGAGACACGAGATGGCCGCACCAGCTGCAAATATGAAGGTCGACGGCGACCGGCTTTGGGACAGTCTGATGGAAATGGCCAAGATCGGCCCTGGGATTGCAGGCGGCAACAATCGCCAGACCGTCACGGATGAAGATGCCGAGGGACGGGTGCTGTTTCAAAAGTGGTGCGAAGACGCGGGCTGCACGATGGGTGTCGACGAGATGGGCACCATGTTCATGCGTCGCGAGGGCACAGATCCGGACGCGTTACCCGTTTACGTGGGCTCGCACCTGGATACGCAGCCGACAGGCGGAAAATATGACGGCGTTCTAGGAGTGCTTGGCGGATTGGAAATTGTGCGGACGCTGAACGATCTTGGGATCAAGACGAAGCATCCGATTATCATCGTGAACTGGACCAACGAAGAGGGCACGCGGTTCGCGCCGGCGATGTTGGCTTCGGGGGTGTTTGCGGGCCGGCACGAATTGGATTGGGCATATGAGCGAACAGATGCCAGCGGCAAGAAATTTGGCGATGAATTGCAGCGTATCGGCTGGAAGGGCGACGAGAAAGTCGGCGCTCGAGATATGCATGCGTTCTTTGAATTGCACATCGAGCAAGGGCCAATTCTGGAGGCCGAGGGTCGCGATATCGGTGTGGTCACCCACGGGCAGGGTTTGCGCTGGATTGAATGCACGGTGACGGGGAAAGAGAGCCATACCGGTTCGACCCCAATGCCTATGCGCAAGAACGCAGGGCGCGGTTTGGCTTTGGTGACAGAGCTTGTTCATGAGATTGCGATGAAGAACCAACCCAATGCGGTAGGGGCGATCGGACATGTGGATGTCTATCCCAATAGCCGCAACATCATCCCCGGGAAGGTTGTGTTCACCGTCGATATGCGCACGCATATCCTTGATAAGCTTAACGACATGGTTGCAGAGTTGATGGAGCGCGCACCGAAGATTTGCGAAGAGATTGGTGTCGGTTTCGAATGCGAGATCGTTGGGCAGTTTGATCCACCCGCGTTCGATGTGGGGTGTGTGGCGGCGGTAAGGAACGCGGCGGAGCGGTTGGGGTACTCTCATATGGATATCGTTTCGGGGGCTGGCCACGATGCGTGTTGGGTCAATGATGTGGCGCCAACGGCGATGGTGATGTGCCCTTGTGTTGACGGTCTTTCGCACAATGAAGCCGAAGATATTTCGAAGGAATGGGCGACGGCGGGGACAGATGTGTTGTTCCACGCGGTGGTTGAGACGGCGGAGATTGTGGGGTGAGTTGCGTCTTGGTAGAGGTCAAGTGGACCTTTACAGCCGTGAACACTCAGAGCGCAGGGAGTTAGAAACATGAACGTGCATAGCGATATTGATGAAGCCCAAATCCGAATTGATCTGGCGGCGGCAATCCGTCTGTCGTGTCGCAATGATTGGCATGAGGGCGTGGCGAACCACTTTTCGGCCGCGGTGTCTGCAGATGGGCGCAAGTTTTTGGTGAACCCGCGTTGGGTGCATTGGAGCCGGGTGAAGGCGTCGGATTTGGTGCTGTGTGATGCGGATGATCCGTTGACGATGGAGCGGCCAGATGCGCCGGATCCAAGTGCCTGGTCGATCCACTCGGCGCTGCACCGAAACTTGCCGCAGGCCCGCGTGGCGCTGCATATTCATCCGCCCCATGCGACGGCTTTGGCAGGCTTGAAGGACCCGACTATCAGGCCGATTGATCAGGTGACGGCGCGGTTTTACAAGCGTTTGGCCTATGACATGAGCTTTGGCGGGATTGCGACGGCTGGTGAGGAAGGCGAGCGGATTGCGGGCGCGATTGGCAATCATTCGACCGTAATGATGCAGAACCACGGGGTGACGACGCTTGGGACGACGGTAGGTGAGGCGTGGGATGCGTTGTATCATCTAGAGCGGGCTGCAAGGACAATGGTTCTGGCTTATTCGACCGGGCAGGATTTGGCGGTGATGGCGGATGATCTGGCCGAGGAGACGGCGGCCGAGTGGGAGACATATCACGATGAGGCCTCCGCGCATTTTACCGAGATGAAGCGGGTGCTTGATCGTGAAGAGCCTAACTATAAAGATTGATGATGGGGGCGCTGCCCCCAAACCCCCGGAGTATTTCTTCCAAGAAGAGACGACGGGAAACATAGGGATACGGGGAGTTTTAGATGTCTACTGTGATTAAAAATGGCACTGTGGTGACGGCGGATCTGACCTATAGCGCGGATGTATTGGTTGAAGGCGACGTGATCGTTGAGATTGGTCAGGGGCTTTCTGGCGATACGGAGTTGGACGCCACTGGGTGCTATGTGATGCCGGG
>CAJQNG010000260.1 GCA_905479635.1 uncultured Boseongicola sp.
CGGCTCAAGCGCGAGACCGGGTCGCTTGCGCCCAAGCCGCAGGGCAATCCTGGGCGCGGCAAGCTGACAAGTGTCAAGGATTGGGTACGTGCGCGGATCGCGGCTCAGCCCGATCTGACGATTGACGAGTTGACGGCGGAACTGGCGGTGGACCACGGGCTTATGGTGCATCGCTCGTCGGTCGGTCGGCTTCTGCACCGGCTTGGGCTGTCACACAAAAAAAGACCTGCAAGCGCTTGAACAGAAGCGTAAGGACGTCGCCGACCTGCGGCACATCTGGATCACGAAGCGCCAGCCCTTCATGGCCAACCATCTGGAAAGGCTGGCATTCATCGACGAGACTTCCGTCAAGACCAACATGGTCAAGACCACCGGATGGGCCCCGCGCGGGCAACGCCTGGTCGATCATGCGCCGTTCGGACACTGGCGCACGCAGACCTTTATCGGCGCTCTGCGACACGACAGGCTGGACGCTCCTTGGGTCCTCGACGGAGCCATGAACAGCGAGATGTTTGATCTATACGTCGAAACTCAGCTTGCCCCGACATTGCGTCCGGGCAATGTCGTCATTCTTGACAACCTGTCCAGTCACAAAAGCCCCGGTGCCGCCCGCGCCTTGAGCGACGTCGGTGCATGGTTTCTGTTCTTGCCTGCCTACAGCCCTGACCTCAATCCGATCAAGATGGCCTTCTCAAAGCTGAAAGCCCTGATCCGAAAGGCCGCTGCCCGAGCATATGACCAGCTTTGGCAAGCCGTTGGCCACATCTGCGACCTGTTCAGCGACGAGGAATGCTACAATATTTTCAAAGCTGCTGGATACGGAACCGATTAAACCCGACACGCTCTAGATCGCTTAGGCCGCACTTGCACGACAGAGGCAACTCGCGCGTATTGGTATGTCTGCACGGGCCACGGCCTGGTCGAGCACCAGCTTGATATGTGGCAACTCGACTTCTTCACCGCGACGCATCAGGCACTCGTGTAAGCCGTGAAGCGCCCAGACGTTCCGCGGGTGCTGGCTCGGACGGGGGAGTTTGCCATCGACACCAAGGTCCGCTCGATAAACTGCCTCGGCCTCTTCGTATTCGCCAGATTCCAACAGAAGCGCGCCCAAGGCATGCCGGGTTGGTTGAGGCCAGGACCAGGGCTCTTCGGGAGTGGGCAAGACTTGGTGGTCAAGCGGCCATTTTTGTAACAGTCAGCCTGCCGTCAAGGACTGCGGCCCTAGTGACGGCGACGCGATGCACCCTTTCGGAGACCATCGCATGCGCCGCCGCTTGCCCATGCGAGTATTCCCGATGTCATCGACACAACCCTCTGCGCGGGATGACGAGACTGCGAGTCCGTTTCGATATCGGTGACCATAATTCACCAGCGCGTCGAAGTTGTTGGAAAGATAGAAATAGAGCGCTTGGCATCGAGCTTTGACGCGTCTGCCCGCTTCCCGTAGGCCTTTGGTTTCGGTGTGCAAACGGTCGCAGTCGATCTCAAGAACCTTGAGGATTGTCGCGGCTGTCATCACTTTTCCATGCCAGAGGTACCAACGCAGTGTCTCGGACGGTCGCTCGAAGAGTTGCGGCAACCCTGAAAACCCCTTCGTTTGCAAAAGTCCTCGCACGGCGTTCTCGATATGTTGAACCCGCATCGAAATGTGCCACCAATCAAAGATGTGGGTGACGGGGCCTTGAACGGCACGCCGCACAAGATTTGGCAGGGCAGGCTCCCCGTCTGAAATCACGGTCACTTTGCTCTGACCGTCCCAGCCTTGCGCGATCAGGTCATGTCGGAGTTGCTTTGCAGGAGATTTGGCGGCTTGCTGCACAAGACCGAAGCGTCGGCTCATGTTGGCATTTTCCACCTTACCGACCACAACATCCAGGTGCCGCTTCTGGTATTCCGGACGACATCTAATATGTGCACCGTCCAGGAAAACGGTCAATGTAGATGATTTGGTGCTCGCGTTATTGTTCCCATACCCTTCGTCGGCAACGTCAAGCTTCTCAGAAATGCGTCCCAAGCGATTTCGGACTGTCGTGTTTGACTGAGGCGCGCACGGCAAGAACATTTCGAGCAACCGGGCTGCCTCTCAAAACGAATGACGCGACCCCAACTCCGCCTGAAGGCGCAGTAGTTCGGGTGTCGCGCGATCCGGAAACAGCGCGTTGAATGGCAAAAGAAGAGCGACTTTCGCGGCGACCGCGTCTGATTTGCAGGCACACTGTCGTAGCCGCGGCGCCTTCACCCGAAAACGGCCATACAAAGTGTCGAGTGTGCGACCTCGATCGTCATGGACCCCACAACGCTTTCCGCAGTCGTCGCAAATTCGGCTTGCCGCCAGCGCTTCATCGATCTGGCTTTGAAGGATCGCCTCCTGCAATCGCCCCAACAAATTCTTGGCTTCGACAATGCGCAAACCCAAGCACTCTGGTTCTAGGTTGTCAGGTGCACGGCAAAGACGACCGATATTGCGCCTCTGTGTTTCTCCATCTTCAAATGTTGTTTCGACAACAATGCGCACATCCATGGTAGGCCCCGCCTCGCTCCAAAAGCCTTACCCTAACACGGCGTCCACCAAGTTTTGCCCACTCCCTCGACTATTCAAACCGTCTCTTCCTTGCCATACCCGACGATGACGGCCTCGCCCGACATCGCTTCGGTCACGCCTGTGTTGGTGCCAAGTTCTTCTAGCGTATCACGGAAGGTGTCGAGCGCGCGGATCATGACCGGACCGGCTGCAGCGATCGCCTGCGCGTTTTGCCATTCACCGATGAGGCAATAGTTTCGATCGCCGGTACTGACGATCGAGATTTTCTTGAGACCTTCCATCGCTTTGGGGTCGACCTGCCAGTTCCTGTCGATGAAATCCTTTTCGCGTCCCTCTTTCACCCGCATCCGAACGACATTGTAAGCTGTCATGGTTGTCTCCTTGTTTTTCTGTCCGTCGTAGAACTTGCAGCGACCGGATTTTCCCAGGTAAGTCCCACCACCCGCAAACCGGCGGGTGATCAGGCACGCCGGACCTGACCTCCAGTCAAGTCTTTCGGTTCAATGCAGAGCGGAGCGTCACAGCACCGACAATCAGCAAAACCAAGACCCAGAACCACCATGCGGCATCCCAAGCGCCAAGTCCGATGGCCAGAAAAATGACACCGAACACAAAACTAAAGAGCCACTTTGAACGGTATTTAGGCGTCTGAAGCCTTATGACGGCACATACGAGTGCGAAGGCACCAATTCCCACGAAAAAGACGCCCCCGCTGTCCCACCAACTGGACGACCCAGGCCATCCGATGTTCGCGAAAAAAAGCACCACGGCACCCCAAATGAAGGCCGCGCCCCACCAGATGCCGTCTATCCGGTCCATGTGCATCCATTCGAAGTCGCCGTTCTTGATGTTTCGATCGCTTGACATTTCTGAACCCTCTGTGCGGATGAAGTCCGCAAGCATGCCCAGTCATAACTGAGGACCGCTGGGCCGGATTGATCTTCGTCAATGGTGCGGTCATGCGTGGGTTTAATCTGGCAACAGGCCGCGAACGCGCGATTTCACCACAAGCGAAAGGAAAAGTGGACTGATATCGCGCCTCTGAATATTCCCATCTTCAAATGTCGTTTCGACAGTGATCCCTACCTTCATGGCCGGCCTCGTCTTGTTCCCAAAACATTACCTTATCTCAACGACCACCAAGTATTGCCCCCTCCCCCTTTAACTGGCGTCAGTTGCGAAATGGACAGGTCAACGTTCCTGAGGCAACGCTTTATCTGCAGGAAACCCGGGTCGAGGCCCGACAGATGATGGGGATCTGAATTGAGCGCGCGAAATTGCGCACCCCTGACCATACAAAGCAGGCCAAAGGGGTGCGCAGAACGACAGTATAACTGACTAAAATACCTGTGAATTCTATACCAACCA
>CAJQNG010000261.1 GCA_905479635.1 uncultured Boseongicola sp.
TCTGATCGTGAGCGGACAGAAATCTCTGAGCCTGCCGATGTGACTTGAACCGGCCGAATATCTTCTCGCGCTTGCGGGGAGGCCTGTGTGATCCTTCGATGGCGTTATTCAATCCCTTGTGGGCGCGGTGGTCAGCGTCCGGCGCCAATGTTTTGATCGGCTTGGAATAGCTGCGCAGCTTGTCGGTGATCACGACCCTCGGCTCGCCGAACTGAGTGATCAGCCTTTCGAGAAACCGCTTGGCTGCTTTAGCGTTTCGTCGCGTTTGCAAGAGAATGTCGAGAACGTCCGTTGCCCGGCAGTCGCTGCTTGCAGCGATGAGGGGCCATCCGCGTCGATGGCACGCCACAGCCAATGTTTCTTCCCTCGAATAGAGATAACGACCTCATCCAGATGCCATTTGTCGTTGGGGCGAGGACGATTGCGCCGGACGCAATTTGCGAAATTTGGACCAAAGCGATTGACCCACAACCGGATCGCTTACCGGCTGACAATCACACCGCGCTCGGCCAGCAGGTCTTCGACGTCGGCCGCGCCCATTGCGAAGCGATGGTAAGCCCAAACAGCCTATGCGATGATTTCGCGAGGAAACCGGAAGCCCTTCAGGTGCAGCATACTGGTTGGGATTTTCATGATGTTGAAATAGCCTGATCATGCAAGCTGAACAACTTGGCAATGCCGTTTTGAATCATACTCTAAGAGTCTGAGTCTGCTTGCATTCAATTGGCCGGGCATTGATTATCAGTCGGCCGATTTGGTTGCCGCTCAGTTGCTGGATTCTGGCTGATGAGCCCAATACACAATCCAACCTACAGAACCAGGTCGTCCCTGTAGAGGTCAAGTACCCAGTTGGGAAGCTGCGGCAATGCAAAGGTGAGGATTCCGTTTGTGAAGGACAACGCCCTCACAGGAGGTTGGTTCAGCTGAGAATTATCAAAAACATGACCGATGTCGCTGACCAGTATGGCTTGCCGGATCAAGGGGCCGGATCGATCATACCGGTTTCTGATTTTCTCTTCGGGCACGGGATGACCCCCCTCGATGACACGCTCACCGACACGCGCGACTGACAGATCTGGATGCTCTAAAGAGATATGAAACGTCATGACGCGATACCCAAGCGCCTTGGCTTGGGTAATCAGATCAAGCTTGGAGGGATGAGAGAACACGGTTTCCGTGGCAAAGCTTTTACGATCTGCCATCAAAGACGCACGGCGTTTGGTGGCTATATGTGCGGCCTCGTAAGCTGCATTCACATCGTCGTCCTTGAGCTCATCGCGCTGGATGATGTCGGCGTTGATGAAGGGGACGCCAGATTTTGGCGCAATTCGCGTCTCGTAGAGCGTGGATTTGCCCGACCCGTTCGGACCTGCCAGCATCACCAGTGTTGGACGCAGGGCAGGGGCCACGCTCAGGCTGCAGCCTCAGGGTAGACCAGCTCGCCTTTGTCATTGAGCCCAACACCACGCCCGAGTTGGCGACGTTGCTCAAAGAACGCCTCTTCTTGATCAGAGGGGCCGGTGACAACTTCACCAAACTGCGCAAACCAGACTTCTTGCTCCTCAACGCTCAACTCATCGGGGGAAAGCTCGCCTGCTAGGGCGGCATTGATGTGATGATAGTTAAACGTGCTCGATTGCTCGATGGCGCGGCCAATGTTGATCCAATGGGTGATTTGCCCCGCTACAGACCGGCTTTGCAAACCGGACTCGCGGCGGACAACTGACATAACGTCATCGGAAAGCTTGATAGACTGGGCCATAATAACTCCATCCTAAGAAAAGGTAGCAAAATGCCACCTACATTCTATATATGGAGATTAACCCATAAATGTCCAGTAAATAGACTGCCTTGCACATCAGTTTTCGCTTTTTAGAACCGAAAACCGGCCGTTCGTGCGGAACACGGCTAAGGTACGGTTTGAGCCCTTACTTACACATTCGCCAAGGTGCAGAGAGCGCAACTTTCAAGAGTGTATTGGCGACAACATCGGCTATTGTAAGGGCATGACAATATGGACCGTGAACAAGAAGCTCGAATCTGAAGATGCATTGCGCAACGTTGAACTTTGCATTTTGCCGAATGGTTAGCTTTTCCGTTACTACGTAAACGTTTGGACGTCGGTTGATGAAGCTGAGTTCCTCTATCATCCCGATGGAGGTTTTTGGTCTTGCTTAGAAATTTCCGGATATTATGGCAGCTTGTCGGAGTGCGAGGAAGCGGCACGCTCACAGTGGCGTTGTCACATTAACTTTTCCAGGTCGAAATATCGAAGCTTTTGAAAATACGTTTTACTGTATTTCAACGACTTACGAGATTTTAAGTCCCATCAAGAAGACGAAATCTGCCGATAACTGAGTTAATGTGACAACACCCTGGCGGCGCCCCTTCACGCGCAGAACAGTGGCACAGTGACCGTGACATTTGGAATTTCGGGGCCGGAGGAATGGGTGGTCTCGGACGAAGCCAGCGGCTGGTTGCAGGACCAGAAAACTGGATAGTACCAGTTTACGATTTCGGCAGGTCCGCCGGAGGACCCGCAAGCAGGCGCACCGCTTTTTGGGCACATGGTCCTGAGGCTTGGCCTTTTATATGCTGCGTTTCCCGAGGACCTGGTGATCGAGGGTGTCCCGGGTAAGTATGTCGTAACAATCGACGAGGGCGATCTCAGTTTCATTATGACGAGAATTCGCGAACAGGACAGCGATGGCATAGTTCTTCTGGAAGGGGACTTCACTGCGACGGCTCCCCTCAAGGAGCCATCTGCATCGGCGACAAACCAAGACCCGCTACCTGTCGAGGGCAAATTCTCGGTCAGCCTTGGCCCCGCAAGTTGACGATGCCGTTTGCAGGGTTTGCCGGGGCCGGTGCGCAATACAGCCAGCGGTCAACATAAGGGCGCTTATCGGGCGTGCTCCTTGAGTGGACCTTAGCAAACCGTCGGTTAGCGCACACTCGCAGCCTTGCAGGGTCGTAGCGCTCCGAGAGCTTGCGCTGCGAACCAAATTAAGCAAGCCACTTGTTGCTTGAGC
>CAJQNG010000262.1 GCA_905479635.1 uncultured Boseongicola sp.
ATGGGGCGTTTCCTTGGTCGGAGTCGTCCATTTGAATCGATCCAGCCGCCCTCAGCCAGCACTGTGTCGTGTAGTGTGACGCCGGGCTACCGGCAGCTCGATGTTCCTGACTTCACTGAAACTTACCGACAGACCGACAGCGGCACGTCCATGCGGGCGACCCGTGCAGGGCATGTCGGCGAGCCTGCGGACACATCGGCCGCCAGGCCATTCGTGGTCGAGGGAGGAACCGTGGCACCGAACGGAAACACCGTTTCGCTTGAGGATGAAATCCTGAAGTCTGCGCAAGTCCGGCAGCAACACGACATGGCCTTGTCGATCTACAGAAGCGGGTTGAGCGTGATTCGCGCCAGTCTGGGTCGTGGGTAAAGGGGATTGAGATGAGTGATCTGCTAAAAACCCTTGCCCTGTCCTCGAGTGGAATGAAGGCGCAATCCACCCGGCTGCGGCACATATCCGAGAATATCTCGAACACCGACACGCCAGGCTTCAAGAGAAAACTGGTCTCGTTCGAAACCGATCAACGTGCGCTGGATGGGGCGCAGCTGGTGCGGACCGGGCGGGTTCATCTGGACAGAAGCCAGCTGGAACGGATTTTTGATCCGGCTCATCCGATGGCGGATCAAACCGGTCACTACGACGGATCGAACGTCGACCTGGTCGTGGAAATTGCTGACGCACGCCAAGCGCAGCGCAGCTACGAGGCAAATCTCAAGATGTTCGATCAGGCGCGGAAAATGACCACGAGCCTGTTTGAATTGCTCAGAAAATAACTGGAGACCAGAATGGAAATCCGCGCGACACAGGCTGAACGAGGATATCAGGCGGCCAAGCCGGCTCTCGTTCCGACAGCCAAACCGGAAAAAGCAGGTGAAACCTTTCAGGCTGCAGCGGCGGACTTTGCCGCGTGTAGCGCGACAATCTGGGTGAGAAGTGCGCGTCAATCAGGATGAGAATCCTTGGCCGCGACGGTGTGAGGATGGCGGATTGGTTTGTCGCGGGCAAGGGTGATGTCAGAGGTGATTGTCGCGGGGCGTCAATCAGGAGCCATTTCGGCGGGTGAGGCTATCGTCGCGGGCCGGCCTCGACCTTTAGCCTTCTGTGCGGCTTTCCGGCGATAGCTTTCAACATTCATCTCGAAGATGGTCGCATGGTGCACGAGCCTGTCGACTGCGGCCAGCGTCATGGCCGGATCGGGGAAGATCGCGTCCCAGGCACCGAAAGGCTTGTTGGCAGTGATCAACATTGAGCGTCGCTCGTAGCGTGCGCTGATCAGTTCAAAGAGCACGCTGGTCTCGGCTTGATCCTTGGTGACATAGGCGATGTCGTCGAGGATCAGCAGGTGGAATTTATCGAGCTTGGCGATGGCGCTTTCGAGCACCAGATCGCGGCGAGCCTGCTGCAGCTTCTGGACCAGATCGGTGGTGCGGGTGAAGAGCACACGGTAACCGTTTTCGATCAGCGCCAAGCCGATGGCACAGCTCAGATGGCTCTTGCCGACCCCGGGCGGGCCGAACAGCAGGATGTTGTCGCCCTTTGCGATCCAGCCGTCGCCGGCGGTGATGGCATTGATGTGAGCTTTGGAAACCATGGGGATAGCGGCGAAGTCGAAGGTGTCGATGGTTTTTCCAGGCAACAGGCGGGCTTGGGCAAGGTGACGTTCAGTGCGGCGGCGGTCGCGTTCGGCCAGTTCATGCTCGGCCAGAACGCTCAGGAGATGCGCTGCGCTCCAGCCCTCCTTGTCAGCCTGTTCGGCGAAGCGTGGCCAGAGCGTCTTGATTGCGGGCAGACGCAACTCGTTCAGGGCAAGGGTGAGACGGGCGGCATCGATGTTGGGGCTGGTCATGCTGCAGCCTCCTCACCGTTTGGAGCGCCCGCCAGAAGGTGATCGTAGGACGACAGCTCGACCAGCTGAACCTCGACTCCGGGGAGACTGTCGGGCGGTGGAGCAAAGAGCGCGCGCAGAGCAGCGATGTCGGGCAAGCGGTTCTGCCGCAGATCCTCTTCGAGTTGGGCGGCCAGTTCAGCCTCGCAGCCGCGGTCATGAGCCAGGGCCAGAAGATCGACCGTTTTGCGGCAGGCCTCCTTCTCGCTGGTCTGTTCCAGCAAGACCGAGAACATGTCGCGGAAGGCCTGACGGGGAAACAGTTGATCGCGGTAGACCAGCCCCATGAGCGCCATCGGCTTTCTGCGCAGCGAGTGAATGACGTGGTGATAGTTGATCACGTGGCCATGATTTCCGTTCGGCTTCGTCCGCCCCCGGACCAGTGTCACAAGGAAGGTGGCGCCGAGAAACAGCTCCAGCCGGTCATCGTATAGTCGGAGCCGGAGTTGATGACCGATCAGCCGGGACGGCACGGTGTAGAAGACCTTGCGCAACAGGAAACCGCCCGATGAGGTGACGCGAACCGTGACCTCCTCATAATCCGTGGTCCGCCGCGCGGGCAGCGGCTTGAGGCTGGTCCGTTCGGCGTCGATACGTTTGGCGTTGCGGGCGTTGATCCGACCGACGATCTCGTCGATGAAACGGCGATAGGCGACAAGGCCCTCGAAGTCGCGTGATCCACGCATCACAAGGGCGTCTTCGATTGCCCGCTTGAGGTGACCATGGGGGCCTTCGATGGCACCGTTCTCATGCGCCACGCCTTTGTTGTTGCGCGACGGCGTCATGCCATAGTGCTGGCAAAGGACGTCAAAACGCGTGGTGAGATCAGTCTGGGCGGATTGGTCCAGGTTCCTGAAAGCTGCTGACAGGCTGTCGGTCCGATGGTTTTCCGGCACACCGCCAAGCGACCAGAGCGCATTCTGCAGCCCCTCGGCCAGGGCGACATAGCTCTCGCCGCCCAACACCACATGCGCGTGCTCGAAACCCGAACAGGCCAGCCGAAAGTGATAGAGCCGGTGCTCCAGCGGCTGGCCGGCGACGGTTACACCCAGCTTGCCCATGTCGGTGAAGTCCGACAGCCCCATCCTGCCCGGCTCGTGGGTCTGCCGGAAGATCACTCCCTGGTCCGGGCCATGCTCGGCCCGCCACGCCCGGATCCGCCGCTCCAGCGTGCGCCGAATACCGGGGCTCAGATCGGGGTGGCGGCGCAGGAGTTCCTCGAAAATGGCCACGGATCGCAACCCGGGAGCTGATTGCAACAGCGGAACGACGTCCGTCTCGAAGATGTCGCCAAGCGGGTCCGGCCGGCGCCTGCTTCGTGGGGTTTTCTTCTGTGAGGGCAGGATCGGATCGTTCCGCAGGCGATAGCCGGTCGCCTGACTGATCCCGGATTTGGCAGCAGCCACGGGAACGGAATGGGTGTGTGTGAGCGTCATGAAGAGCCTCATCTGTTGATCGGTGACATGGCGGCCCGGCATGAACGATCTCCCAAACGGAAAATCGTCGTCTACCCGAGCCGATCACGACCGTCAGACCCGCCCATTCCGGGCGCAACGCTGGGTTGGTGGCTCTCCGGTCGGGCTACGCCCTCCCTTCGATCCACCAACCCAGCGTTCTCATCCTGATTGACGCCGGATTCTCATCCTGTTTGTCGCGCTGCACCGGTGATTGTGAGCAAATACTTGTCGGGTAGCTAACGGCACGCATCTGAAAGCACACTGGGCATCGGCAAGCCTCTCAAACGGCGGGCTCGCCCGCCGGCCATCGGTCGAACCGTGGGCGGTTTGAACAGCAAGCTGCACTCGTCTTGCGATCGGCG
>CAJQNG010000263.1 GCA_905479635.1 uncultured Boseongicola sp.
AGTTCACTTGCCCGTGGCTTGGAAGTCCTTTGCGCCTTCAACCGCACGCGTCGCAAGATGACGCTTTCTGAGGTCGCCGCAGAGACGGGCAATACCCGGGCCGGGGCACGTCGCATCCTTCTCACGCTTGTTCGCGAGGGCTACGCGGTGGCCGATGGCAAGCTATTCGATCTCACTCCGCAGGTTTTGGAACTGGGGTTTTCGGTTCTGTCCTCGAAAGGTGTCTGGGATATCGCGCGCCCGTTCATCGACCATCTGTCGGACGAAATCCAAGAATCGGTGTCCGCCGCTGTCCTGGACAAGTTCGACGTCGTTTACGTTACCGGTGCTCAGTATCATCGTGTGATAAGCGTCGGCATCATCGTTGGTGGCCGGTTTCCCGCGGCCCAGACCGCGACCGGACGGGTGCTTCTTTCAGCCCAGCCAGAAGAGGCCTGGACAAGAATGATCCAGAGTGTCCCGCTTGACACAATGACGGACCGGACAGTCACCGATCCTGTGGAGTTTCGACGTATTCTGGAAAATGTCCGGGACCAAGGCTGGTGTCTGGTGGATCAGGAACTTGAAGTTGGCCTCACCTCGATTGCGGTTCCTGTCTACAAAAGCACTGGTGAGGTTGTCGGCGCGATCAACGTGGGCGTCCCGAGCATGAGAATGACGCCTAAGGTCATGGTTGAAATCATCCTGCCAAAACTACAGGAGACTGTGGCCAATATCTCCCGAGCCCTCAGGCGCTAAACGTCCCAAAAATGCACAGGATCAAAAGGGAGACCAGGGATTGCCATTGTTGCCCCGACAAAACCAGGGAAGCGGCCGACAATCGACACGCCGTCGGCTGTCGTAGTCCTTCCGGTCCGTGGCGCCGCCGGAGCGTGTCTGCGCAGGATACTCTCGAACGGCTCCAACACCCGTTAGCGAGCGACCGCTTTTCGTAATATTTCCGGCAAAACGCGCAGCACACGACGCAGGATGAATATCGAACCCTGCTGATCGGCAAACGCGCCATAGGTCAGGGGACCGACAATGAAGAGAGCTTGATTGGCGTGTCCCTTCGCATCGATCGCATTGCCGCAGATATCGACATCGAAGCCGGATCCGGTCGGATGGTGTGCCGCAAACCCGCGAGCGATTAGGGCGTGCAAGAACGGGTTGTTTGTCTGCCCGAGCCGATCTTCCAACCCGGTGCAATTTACAGAGATGTCAAAGGTTCTAGTAGTAACGTCCCTTTTTGCGCGTTCACGCAGGGAGACGTTGAGACGCGAGCCGTTCGGTTTTGCGTCAAGGATCGTGGCGGACAAAAAGCTGACTTGGCCGCGGGCTTGGGCTGCTTCGATGCGACTCTCGATCTGTGGTGGCAAGCGAAAGCGGTGGACGTCGTACCAGGTTTTGCCATGGCGTAAGAAGCGCATCTTTTCGGCCATAGGCAAGGTGTGCCAGTGATCGGAAATCAGCTCACTGAGCTTTTCCATGGTAGGCACCCACGACTCGCCACGGTCTGCCCTTATGTGTGCCTCGCGGCGTAATTCCTGAAGAATTCTTGAAGGCGGCTTAACGGTCAAATCTGGCCCGATGAATTGCGCGTGTTTTTCTGCGTCCGGGACGCTGTCGCGCACATAGGAATTGGCATTGAGGGGGGGACGTCTTCGCGGTCTTTTTCCCCGCCGAGACAGCAGCGTGATAGGCCCTGTATGACCATATTTCAAAAGGCTCGCGGTAACATCCGACGCTGTCTGAGCCATTCCCAAAATGAGCACGTCAGCTGACTTCGGTATCCGGCGCAACCGGTCCGTGTCCCAAGGATCAGGGAGAAAGGCTGATCCATTCTTAGGGAGAGCGGAAAGCACTGGTGGGATATTTGCCAGACCCGGCGTGGCGGCCACTGCCAGAACCCGTGCGGAAACGATGTCACCACCCTCCAGCGCAATTTGAAAAAGGGAGCCTTTTTTGACGACGTCGATGGCCCGGTCGACGATATGGACGATGTCAGACCCCGACGGGTTTTGTGCCACGTGTTTGCGTACTTCTGCGTTCAGATATGTGCCGAAATCGTACCGTCTCGTAAAATGGTAGCCAGAACTGTCGCAGGCCTCTGGGTCCTGCTTATCCAGCGCCTGCGCCATATACCAGTCATGGAAATGCGATAGGCAATCGGGATATATGGAATGTCTGGAGCCCGGGCCGTTCAGGCGGTGGTCAGCCTCCGGGTTGCCATAGGCCAGCCCCCGCCCCAGCTGCTCGTTTGGCTCGACAATCGCAATGCTCAGGGGCGTCTTCGCTTCGCGCACCAAATGAATTGCTGTCGCGGCTCCGGTAAGACCGCCACCCACTATCACCACATCGTGGACAGAGCCCGTCATGATGACAGGGCGTATGAGCCATGCGCGTGCATCCGTTCTTTCAGGGCATGGATTGGCTCAAAGACCATACTTCAGGCTGTGCCGCACAGAATCGCGCGGCTTCGGTGCGGCAAAATCGAAGACGTCACTTTCTTTCCAGAGATTAGTTCGAATGGCTCTGACACAGCACGGTTTCGAGCGGATTTACCTGCGCTTTGCAACGTTCAGATCCCACCGATACACATAAACTTCGTGTCGAGATAGTCATCGATGCCCTGCCAGGAACCTTCCTTGCCAAGCCCGCTTTCCTTCAGGCCGCCAAAGGGAATTTCAGGTGACACAATCAACACTTCGTTTATTCCGATCAGCCCGTATTCAAGTCGATCCTGAAGCCGGAAGACTCGGCCGATGTCGCGGGTATAGGCATAGGCCGCAAGGCCATAGTCGGTGTCGTTGGCGGCGTTGATCGCTTCGTCTTCTGTGTCGAAGCGGTAAAGGGGCGCAATCGGCCCAAAAATTTCTTCTGTCGAAAACCGCATGTCGGCCGTGGCGTCTGCAATGACGGTCGGCTGATAAAACAGACCGCCACGGGAGTGGGGTGCACCTCCTGTAATGACCTCGCCACCCTTGGCTTTGGCATCGGCGACGAAGTCACTAATTTTTTCCAGCGCTGCCGCATCGATCAGCGGGCCTTGCTCTGCGCCTTCTTCGTTTCCTGGCGCAACCTTAAGATCGCTGACAGCCTTGCTGAAAGCAGACGCGAAACGATCGTAGATACCCGACTGGACATAAAGGCGGTTGGTGCAAATGCAGGTCTGTCCCGCATTGCGGAACTTTGCGATGATTGCGCCCGCGACAGCTTTTTCCAGATCGGCGTCGTCAAAGACGATGAAAGGTGCGTTGCCGCCCAATTCCATTGACATGCGTTTAACCGTGCTCGCAGCCTCGGCCAGCAATTGCTTTCCGATCGCAGTCGAGCCGGTAAACGTAATCTTTGCGACCTTCGGGTTCGATGTTATTTCACCACCAATCAGGCGTGCGCTGCCGGTCAACACGTTTACTGTCCCCCGCGGAAATCCGCATTGCTCGGCCAGATGCCCCCAAACCAGTCCCGACAAGGGTGTCGCGCTGGCGGGTTTGACGATCGTCGTGCAGCCTGCGGCAAGGGCCGGGCCGAGCTTGCGCCCCAGCATGGAGGACGGGAAGTTCCAGGGCGTAATTGCGGCGACGACACCGACAGGGTGTCGCGTGGTTAGAAGCTTTCGGCCCGGTATGGGTGCCGGGATGATCGCACCGTTCGTGCGACGAGCCTCTTCCGCGAACCACAAGACATAGGCCGCGGAGGATGCGACCTCGCCTCGTGCCTCTGACAGCGGTTTGCCCTGTTCGGCCGTCAGCATGGCCGCCATTGCTTCGTGGTTGTCCAAGATCGCGTCATGAAGTCTTCGCATCAGGGCAACGCGTTCGCTTAGTGGCATGGCCGCGTATTCCGGGAAGGCCGTGTGGGCGGAGTTGATCGCGCGCTGAGTTTCGGTGGCACCGGAATTTGGCACGCGCGCAATAACGGTACCGTCAGCCGGGTTGGTGACATCGATGGTACCACCGTCATCTGCAGCAACCCATTGGCCGTCGATTAAGTTGGCTTCGCGGATGAGATGGGAAAAGTCAGTCATTTCGTTTGTTCCTTGTAGGCATCTGGGTTTGTCACCCATGCGGCAAGTTCGGCGTGCGTTGGGAACCATACCGTGCCCCGCGACTTGGCATGGGCAATCAGACGATCGAGAATCCAGATGCGTGAGCGGTATCCGATGACGAAAGGGTGCATGACCAACTGGCAAAGGCCGCCTTCTTCGAAGGCAGCCTCAAACTCGCGCCTAAAAATGTCAAAAACGGCTTCGGGTGAGGTCCAGGGCCGCGTGGGCGGCTCACGATTGAACAGCAGGTAAACAGCGTCGTCGCGCACCCAATCCACGGGTATTTCCACCACACCAGTGGGCTCGCCGTCGCTTAAAAGCTCATAGCAGCTATCGTCGGCCATCATCGAGCTGTCGTAGGCAAAGCCAAGCTCGGCGACCAGTTGAACCGTGTTTTCGCTGAGGTCCCAGTTTGCCGCGCGATGGCCCACGGGCTCGGTTCCCGTCATCTGTCGCAGCGCGTCGGTCGCGCGAAGCATCAGATCGCGCTCGGTCGCGCGGTCTAGTTTAGAGGTGTTTTCGTGGATCCAGCCGTGGACCCCGATCTCGTGACCGCCTTCTGTGATGGGTTTTAGCGCATCGGGGTCGATCAGCCCTGCGACCGCTGGCACGAAGAAACTGGCGACCTGTTCATGTCGTTTAAGGACGTCAAGGATGCGGGGAACACCCGTGCGCCGTCCGAACTCTCCCCATGCGAGGCGACCGATCGCGGATTTTCCTGCGCCAAGCTCGAAGGTCTCGTGATCGCAGTCAAACGACAGTGCAAATGCGCATTGTGCGCCACCCGGCCAAAGATCGGGCTTTAGAGCGCGTCCCGCTCTAACGCGATTGACTTGATCGCGCCAGTCAGCTTCGGGCGTGTCCCATGGGCGGTCCGGTATCATTGCAGGACCTCGTATGAAGCGTCATGGACGGCGTCTGCGACCAAGCCCATCTCGTCTCTCGTGATCATCAGGGGCAGAGCGTCGCCGCAGGCCCCAGCGCCGTGGCGTTCGATGGGTGTGGCTGCGACCGGGTGCGTTGAACACGTCCAGCCATAATGAAGAGCACCGTGTTCGTCCTTGATTTGAGTGTTCGGTATCATGTCTTTGCTTCCAGTCGAGTGTTAGTGATGAATTCCGGCAACTGGCCTGATCGGGACGCGACGAGATCTATAATTCCCGCAACAGTATCGAGTGTCAGGCAGCCCACCTTGGGGGTCACTTCGGGTAGATTCGCAAGTACGTCCGTGTCGATGGTATCGTGCATTTAAGCTATCGCCCTCACACGATTGTGCCAAGCCACGTGACGAGTGGCCTTGGCCCAGGCGTCCGCGCGGGCAGGCCCCAGCGCCTCGAAGTGCGTTGACATTAGCCGGCTGGCGCGGACCACTAAGCGGCTGGATTGTGATGGGTCGCGCAGACAAATTGACAAGGTCCATCCGATGTTCAAAAGCGCATCGGCGTTATGTCCGAGCCTTTTATTCCCTAAATCGCCCTGGCGCCGAAAGTTCACATAGCGCACTCTTGTTCGTTATAGCATGCCCGATTGCGCGTCTGGCAAGCTTGTTTTTTTGAAGGTGGACAATTCTTGCTATTAGCAGGTTATGATAGCCTCAAAATTCGGCTCATTCAGGCATAGAAAGGCCGGTATGGAACAACAGAAAAAGACTAAGCCATTGGTCGCGGAAGTTGCTCAGGCAAGATCGGCAGCGCGTTCTGGCTTGATGACTGCACTGCCAGACGTTGGTGATGACCACTTGGCGGTCGGTCTCAACCCGCGCGATTACGTAAGCTCACTTGCGCGCGGGCTAGAGGTTCTGCGGGCGTTCAACCGCACCGGGCGCAAAATGACCCTGTCCCAAGTCGCCAGCGAGACCGGAAATACCCGTGCAGGCGCACGCCGCATCCTGCTGACGCTTGTTCACGAAGGGTACGCGGTCGCCGACGGCAAACTTTTTGACCTGACGCCTCAGGTCCTTGAGCTGGGCTATTCCGTACTTTCGTCAAAGGGTGTCTGGGATATCGCGCGACCGTTTATTGATCATCTGTCCGAAGACGTGCGTGAATCGGTGTCAGCTGCCGTTCTCGACAAATTCGACGTCGTGTATGTGAGTGGTGCGCAATATCACCGCGTCATCAGCGTCGGCATTTCGGTTGGCGCGCGTTATCCTGCGCATTGCACCGCCAACGGGCGGGTTTTATTGGCATCACAACCGATAGAGACTTGGCCAGAGATGTTGCGCAAAATCGAGCTGACGAAGAAGACGGACAAGACGGTCACCGGCAAGGGTAAGTTCAGAAAGGTCCTCGAGCAAGTGCGCGAGCAAGGATGGTCGCTTGTGGACCAGGAGCTTGAAACTGGCCTGATGTCGATCGCCGTCCCTGTGCGGACCAGTTCCGGTTCTCTGTTTGGAGCGATAAACGTCGGTGTTCCCACGCTTCGCATGACCCCCAAAGAAATGGTCGAAATCGTCCTCCCGAAGCTTCAGGCTACGGTTCACAGTATCTCCGAAGCTATCAAGCACTGATCACGCAGCGAAGCGGGCCGGGCTAAACGACAACGCTTCTGCGGCAAGCCCGGACCCTTGAACGCAATCGACTGCCAAACCCGCCACCAATGGCCCTAGCGTATAGCCGGCATCGCCAGGAACAGCCATTACAACGCGCGCGTGGCCGGGCAGGGGGCCGATGATAGATGCGCCGTCGGCGGTCGTGTTCATGCCCGCCCATGTGCGGATGACGCGTATCCCCGAAATGGATGGCACAAGCTGGGCCGCCAGCGCGACGTTCCCCAGGATCGACGCATGATCAACTGCGGGGATCTCGTAGCGGCCCCGATCACGCGCCGCCCAACCGCCGCCAATGACGATCTGACCCGTGGCGAACTGCTTTAGGGTAATTGAGCGTTCGGCATGCTGAACCAGATGATTGATCTGGGTCTCGCAGGCTTCGGTGATGTTCATATGCAAGGGTTCGGCGCGCGACGGAATAGTCACGCCCAGATCATGTGTCAGCGCACCCGCGCCCCAGGCGGCGGCAACAACCATGCGGTCAGCCCGGTATCTGCCCTGCAGCCCGATCGCCTCGACGCTATCGGGCAGGCTTTCGAGGCGGAGTATCTGATCCGTGCGATGCTCGATCCCAAGAGTCTCTGCCGCCGCCCTCAGTCGCTTATTTGCTGCCAAAGGGTTCAATTTCCCTTCGTCCCGGCAAAGTTCTGCGCCTATAATTTGCGGACCCAGCCAGGGCGCGATCCGGTCCAGAGCAGATCGGTCCAGCAACTCGACCGAGACGCCGTGGCGCGCTTCGCGCTCCATTTTTTTTTCCAGGAACGCCATTTGTCCTTCGTCTTCGGCAAGCATCAGCCCGCCTTTGCGCACAAGCTCAAACGATCCGTATTTTTGATCTAGCAGACCCCACTCCTGCACCGCCGCGACATAGAACGGCAGCGACGCCTCAATGTTGCGTACTTGGTCGGGATAGAGCCGCATGAACCGACTTTGCATTTGGACATGAAGACTACCAGCGTTCGCAGTAGAGCCTGAGTTCTGGGCCGCGTCCACTATGACCACCCGCGCGCCCGTTTCTGCCAGTTTTATTGCTGTAACCTGGCCCACGATCCCGCCCCCGATGACAAGGACATCATGCACTCTCGTTCAGCGCCTCTTGCGCGGCGAGTATTGATGCAATGCTAACCGGTTTGATAGGGACGCGGGGCGCGAAATGGCTTCGGTCGTCAACCGGTTTATCCGTTGCGGCCGCAACCAGTCGGGTGGATATGGGTCCACAGTATCGACCCTGACATCGCCCCATGCCTACTCTGGTTGCACGCTTAAGCGTGCCGACGTGGCCGGTTGCGGCCGAAAGGCCTTCGGTGATCTGGCCAAGAGTTATCTCTTCGCAACGACATATTATGGTTTCGGACGGCATGTTGGAAAGCGAGTATGGGGCCACGTCATACATCTGCCACAGGGCTTTTTGGAATAGTCTATGCCGTTTGAGCGAACGCTTTTGGGCGAACAGATCATAGGCGTCGCCGCACCCAAGTTGTGCAGCCGCGGTTTTTCCGGCGATCTCACCCTCGAGACGGGCGGCGGGCGCCCCGCCCAGACCAGTGCAGTCGCCGACGGCGTAAAGGCAGGGAATGCTTGTCTGCATGCCTTCATCCCGTGAACACCGCAGATGGCCGAAGGTTTTGTCATAGGCCATGTCGGCGCCAAGGAGGCGAAGAATTTCGTTTTGCGGCTCAAAACCGATATTCATGCAGATTGCGTCTACGATGGAGGAGGTCTCGTTGCCCCTCTGATCTCTGAGGACCATGCGCAGCGCTCCGTCTGCTTCCTCAATCCGGTGCAGGCGGGTATTATAGGCCATCGGAATTCCATGTCTGCGCAATCCTTGCAACATTCCCAGACCCTTACGCACAAGGCCGGGATCAAGAAGTGTCGCACGCAGACCAGCCAAAGGATGATGCCATGGCGCTGCTGCGGCTTCGGCCACGACAGATACCTCTGCGCCGCCATCCGCCAGTTCCAGCGCGACCTGGGCATTAAGCGGGCCAGACCCGCAAACCGCGATACGTCGGCCTGGCAGGGTGCGATAGCTGCGCCAAAGTGTCTGTGCGGCCCCCGTAGTCATGACGCCCGGCAGCGTCCAGCCCGGCGCCACAGTCGGCCTCTCGTAGGCACCGGTCGCAATGATGGCTGTGCGCGGGCGAACCACAAGCGCGCGCCCTTCAAGGTCAGCTATAAATAGTGGTCCGTCGAACGCCCCCCAGACTTCTACAGAGCCAATGATCTCGGCGCCGCTGTCCAGCGCTTCGCGAAACAACTCGGCCCCCTCTTGTTGCTGCCTGTCAATCGGCGGCAGTCCGGTTGACTGCTTGTAATACTGTCCGCCGGGCACTTTGCGCTCGTCCAATACGACGACCGATGCACCAGCGCGCCGGGCCGCGATGGCGGCCGCGAGTCCGCCCGCGCCACCGCCAATGATGGCCACGTCCGGTTCCAGTATGCGAGCGGCTTCGGGTGGTGGAGCAACGACCGCGCCTTTCAGGGACGGGAAGGCGACCTGGGTTTCGACCTTTGCGCCGTCGCGGGCGGCAGACATACAGGCGCGTCTGTTTGGAACGCCATCAATCGTTACTAGGCAGTCCTGACAGACACCCATTCCGCAGAAAATTCCGCGTGCATTGCCGTTTGCGCTTTGGCGAAAGGCTCGGTGCCCCTGGTCAGTCAGGGCGGCGGCCACGGATGCGCCCGGCTTTATGGGGATGGGCGTTCCATCAAAGGTGAACGACGGGTCAGGCATTTGCATTGCCCAAAAGCTCGTCCCGCAAAGCGACCAGCCGCGCGACAGCGCGGGACCGCCATCGGGCGCGGTCTGCAATCGTTGCGCCAGAGCGCGCGACCTCGCGCGCGTCTGACACGCGAGAGATCAGCGGGTCACTCCAGTCGACCGTCTCGCCACGCGCTTCGCCCATGCGCCTGTACGCCGGGCCCATGCGTTCGGCGTGCGCCGTTATCCCGCCAGGAGTATTCAGTTCGGCAGTTTCAAACGGTCCCGCCAAGGCCCAGCGAGGGCCAAGTCCAAGACGCATCGCCTTATCGATGTCGTTTGGCTCCGCCACGCCTTCGTTGACCAGACGATAGGCCTCGCGCAGGACGGCGCCCTGAAGGCGGTTAAGGATGAACCCTTCGATTTCGTGCCCGAGCAATGCTGTCGCGAACCCGGCGCCGCTGAACATGGCGGCGGCCCGCTCCATAGACCCAGGCGCAGTGCCAGGGGCAGGGCACAACTCAATGATGCGCAGGACGGCTGGTGGGTTCATTGGATGTGCTACCAGACACCGGGTCTGGTCCCGGACTTCCGGAACGATCCGCGACATAGGTATCGCAGAAGATGCAGTGGTCAAAATCGTGTTCTCACCAGTCTTTGCGAGGAGATCGACGAAGATGGCTTGCTTAATCTCGAGGACTTCAGGCCCACACTCAAGGACCAGGTCTGCCGTTCCAAGTGCGCTGTCGGGCGATCCCACCACGATGATATCGCCATCTTTCTGCTGACCAAGCCCTGCCAATTGGATCGCCTGGCGCTGGACCCCGATCCCGGCCTCCGCAGCGGCCCGTCTTTGGCTGTCAGGATCTGCAAGCGTTACACGCCAACCTGCGTCTGCGAACGCGGCGGAAAAGGACAGACCAATGAAGCCTGCACCGAGGATGACGACGTGAGTGTTCAGCGCGACGGTCAGTTCGGAACCTTTCTCTTGCATCAGTTCGCAGAGCGAACAAAAGTACGCATGCTTTGATAATGTGTAGCCACGCAGAAAGGATCACGCAACATGACTATTTCGCAAGACCTTATCGGACGAAATGCCGTGGTAACGGGCGGTGCCTCGGGTCTCGGGAGCGCAATTGCCGCGCGGCTCGCCGCGTCTGGCGCCTCCGTCACGGTTGTCGATCTTAGCGGGGCGCTTGATCTGGTTCACGCCGGGCATTCAACGTTCCCGTGCGACCTCGCCAAGCCCGACGCCAAGGACAAGCTTGCAGTGCTGGCTGCAAAGTTGGGAAAAGTAGATATTGTCGTGGCAAATGCTGGCGTCGTTCCGCCATGGAAACGGATGCGCGCGCTGGACGGAGACGAATGGAGCCGTGTCATGGCAGTCAACGTTTGGGGCGTTGCGGCAACAATTGGCGCATTTGCCGAAGCGCTGGCGCGCTCGGATCATGCCTCGGTCGTCGCGATGGCCTCTATCAACGGGTATCGCGCGCACCCTGATCAGGTTCTCTACACGGCCTCGAAGCATGCCGTGATTGGAGTGATGCGCGCGGCCGCACTTGATCTTGGGCGCGACGGAACGCGCGTCAATGCACTTGCCCCCGGCGCTATCGCGACCAAGGCATTGTTGGGGCGAGTTTCTGCGCGTCACGCTGGTGGCGGTCAAAGTCCCGAGGAAGCGCTTTCGGCGCTGTCTGCTGAAACCGCACTCGGTCGTATGGCAACCGAGCAGGACGTCGCCAACGTTGCGCATTTCCTTGCGTCGGATGCCTCCGCCGGCATGACAGGATCAGTTTTCCCGGTTGAGGCAGGTCTTGTCTAGCGTGACGCCCAGCCGTTCTCGGCAAGGATGTCATGGCTGGCAAGGATGTCCCCATCGGGATCAGCGCCAGGTTGCAGAGCGTCGGTTATTATCTCAAGGACGGTCACACCCTGATAACCTATGTCATTCAAGGCCTTTGCCGTAGGCGCAGGATCGACGATGCCGCTGCCCAGACGCTCATGCTTGAATTCGTCGGGACCAGAATCCGAGATATGCACATTCTTTACGAGATCGCCAAGCATGCGAATTGCGTCGGCGGGGTCTTCCTGGATGAAGGCGCTGTTGCAGATGTCGAAGTTGATGCCGACCTCGGGTCCGATCAGCGCTGCAGTGTCTCGCATGTCTTGCGCAGTGGGCAGGTAGGTGAAAGGCACGTTCTCCAGAAGTATCTCAACGCCGGTTCCCTTAGCGTGGGCCACAAGCTTCTGTATGCCCTCGACAAACCAGTTCAGCATCCACTCGTGCGGTGGGTTGATCAGGCTGTTTATCGGGCCTGGAATAGCGACGACGTAGGGGCATGAGATCTCAGCGGCGAAGTCTATCGCTTCGCGATACCGGTCCAGCGTGTATTCGCGCATAAGCACATCGACGCCGTTGGGGTTGTTGTCGAGAAGGGGGTAACACAGAGATGAAACCTTCAGGCCCTCGCCGTTTAGCCAGTCCTTGTAGGCCTTGACCTGATCCGCGCTCAGCTCTCGCGGCCAGCAATGCGGTGGGAATATCATCAGCTCGAAGATATCATAGCCGAGTGTACGAAGATGTTTCATGGCGCCAAGGCCATCGTGCGAATATAGAAACGGGAATGTACTTGCTGCGACGTTGAGTTTTGTCATCTGAGAGGAAATCCTTTCCGCTTGTCAGTTTGCCACCAACATGTTCAGTTTACGCACAAAAGTTAATATATCGCACAGAACTACGATTCAAATGAAAATGAAAGGGCTTGAATGCCAAGCGCGCTTTTTTCGCCGTTCGATCTGAAGGGGCTGACGGTTCCCAACAGGATCACCGTGGCGCCGATGTGCCAATATGCTGCGTTGGACGGAGTGCCGCAGGACTGGCACCTCGTGCATTTGGGGCAATTCGCAATGTCAGGGGCGGGTCTGATATTCACCGAGGCAACAGGTGTGGAGCCCGATGGCCGCATTACTGACGGATGCACAGGACTTTACGACGATGCGACCGAAGCTGGATTTGCCCGCGTCGTGGACTTTATGAAATCAGCGGGCAATGCGGTCGTCGGCATCCAGCTTGGCCATTCAGGTCGCAAGGGCAACACCGTCGCGCCTTGGCAAGGCGGCGGCATGATCGAAGGGTCTGGTGGCTGGCAGCCGCAAGCCCCTTCGGCGGTGCCATATCTGCCCGGATGGCCGGCACCGGCTCCAATGACTGATAGCGATCTTGATCGCGTGAAATTAGCGTTCGTTGAAGCCGCTAAGCGAGCCGATCGCGCTGGCTTCGACATCGTAGAGCTTCACGCGGCTCACGGGTATCTTTTGCATCAATTCCTGTCGCCTATTACCAATACCCGCGACGACGTCTACGGCGGCAGCCTTGAAGGCCGGATGCGATATCCGCTTGAGGTGTTCAGTGCGATCCGGGCAGCATTTCCCGCTGAAAAACCTGTTATAGTTCGCCTATCGGTAACAGACTGGATTGAAGGCGGATGGGACCTGGATCAGTCCATCGAATTCTGTCGCGCGCTGAAAGAACTCGGTTGCGACATGATTGATGTCACCAGCGGTGGTCTGGACCAGCGGCAAAAAATTACAACTGGACCGGGGTATCAGGTAGGGATGTCCGAAAGTATCCGTCGCGAGACTGGTATGCCCACGATGGCTGTTGGTCAGATCACTGATCCAATTCAGGCAGAGACAATCCTAGCAACAGGTCAGGCGGACATGATCGCTTTGGCACGAGGCATGTTGTGGGATCCGCGATGGCCATGGCGGGCGGCAGTGGCGCTGGATGAAGAAATCGCACTTCCAGCCCAATATGCGCGCTGCAATCCGAAGCTCAGCTCCACACCCTTTGTCAGGAGGAGATAGCCAATGGCAGATCTTGGTGGAAAAACAGTAGTTATTACCGGCGCGTCGAAGGGCATCGGGGCCGCCATCACAGAAGTCATGATCGAGGCTGGTGCGACTGTTATCGCGCATTATGGTGGCGACCGTGCCGGGGCCGAGGTCGCCACCTCACGGGCGAAACGAGGTCAGGCGACACTTTTGTCGGCTGATTTTTCGGATATGGGTGCGGTGGATGACTTTTGGGCGCAGGCGCACGCAGCGGCGGGTGGTCGGATCGATGTTCTGGTCAACAATGCCGGCATTATGCGTCAGTCGGGTGGCATTCTCGACCCGATTGAGGATTGGGATGCAATCTGGTCCGAGGCCATGGCGGTGAACCTGCATGCGCCTGCGCGCTTGCTACGTCACGCTGTCTCGACGTGGCTGAACGCGGGCGAGCCGGGGGCGATAATCGGCATCGGAAGCTGGGTCACGACACGAGGCACCTCGAACCCCGGTGCTATCGCCTATGCCGCCTCTAAGGCCGCAATTGCGGCAGCCACAAAGACAGTGGCCCGAAACTATGCGGATCGTGGTATCCTAGCCTATGTTATCGCGCCCGGTGTTGTGCGCACGCAAATGTCAGTCGACAGCGCTGCATTGACGGGCGGCGAAGCTGCGGTGACCGCAACCTTGCCCATGGGTGAATGGGTGCCTCCGTCCGATATCGCAGAGCTGGCGGCATTTCTTGCCGAAGGCCGCGCCCGGCACCTGACCGGTGCCACTATCGATGTGAACGGCGCGGCCTACATTAGATGAGCCTACTCGGCAGCGACGGACTTTGCCTCGATCGTATCGACGATCCGATCCAGCTCCTCCATCAAAGGAACCATCTTTGCAATCCGCTCGCGTCCCTCAGCACCAAGGCTTTCGAACGTGGTGATCGGCGCGCGCACGTCCCCCACAGGGTGACCCGCAGCCGCCGCCAGCGCCTTGGAATAGCATTGGTGCCCATAAAGCGGATGCCCAGCCGTAATGATCGTGTCGAACTGCGAGATAATGTTCTGTACCGTCTGAACGTCGTCCCAACGGCCTTGTTCGGCCCATTCAACAAATTTGACCGTCGCTCGCGGAATGTAATTGCCGTAAGGGTTCACATATCCCTTGGCGCCCATTTTGTAGCTTTCAAGCACGCGTTGCCCCGCCCACGGATTCATCTGCCCATCGCTTGCCAGGATGATATCATGAATACGTTCAATGCGCTGCGAGGCTTCCTTGATGTATCGGATTTGCTCAAAGCTTTTGGCCAATCGTCCAACAAGAGCGGCTGGCATGTCCACGTTCGAGGTAAAGGGGTTGTTGTACAGCATGATCTGCAAGTCGCAGGCCTCGCAGATCGCACGGTAATAGTTGAAAATCTCATCCTCGGTCGGTGTGTAATAGTAAGGCGGAATGATCATCAGGCCATCAGCGCCCAGATCCTCTGCCTCCTTAGAATAGCGTACAGCGTTTGGGGTATAGGCGTTCATCGTGCCCACCCAGACAACCATGCGACCGTTCACATAATCGACCGTCTTCTTGACGAAAGCCGATCTCTCGGCGTCGGTGATCGTCAGGAATTCGCCCGTGGTGCCAAGGATGACAACACCAGGCACGTCGTTTGCGACCTGCCAGTCGAGGAAGCCCTCCCAAGCCTCGAAGTCGATCTCGGCGCCGCCCGGCGTGAAGGGCGTTACGGTGACTGTGTGACTTCCCGAATAGGTCGGTTTCATGGAGCTGTCCTCGAATTTGGCGCGGGCGCATGACCCGGGCGGATGTCTTGGTGATTGGTGGCGGTATCGCTGGTCTTATGACGGCGTGGTATCTGGCGCGCGAGGGCACGAAGGTGACTCTTCTCGAAGCGGGAGAACTTGGTGCGCAGGCGTCGGGCGCCAATGCAGGGTCGTTGCATCTGCAAATTCAGTACCCGGAATTCGTCAAGTACGGAGAGGAATGGGCGCGCTCTTATGCGCCGACTCTTCGGTTCTTGCAGGCGTCGATCGGGATGTGGACGGATTTGGGCGACGCCTTGGGCGAGGACCTGAATGTGAAGCTGGGTGGCGGCATCGTGGTTGCGCGCACGTCGGAGCAAATGCGCTTCATCGAGGCCAAAGCAGCAATTGAAGCCAGTGTTGGGATCGACACTTCTGTCCTTGATCGCGAGTCCCTGCGTCGCGTTGCACCTTACCTCTCGGACAGAGCCATTGGCGGCGGGTTCTGTGCGGGTGAAGGGAAAGCAAACCCTCTGCGCGCGACGCCCGCGATGGCAGCTGCTGCGCAAAAGGCCGGTGCTGAGATCCATTGCGGCGTTACGGTTCGCGGCATCACCGGGCGGGTTGGGGCGTTTGAAGTGCACACGTCGCAGGGTCCGTATCTCGCCGACAGGATTGTCAATGCAGCCGGTGCGAATGCCGCCAAAGTTGCGGCAATGGTCAACATGAAAATCGACCTCGGCGGCTTTCCCCTTCAGGTCACGGTGACCGAGCCCGTGGCCCCCTTGATCCCACACCTGATCTATTCCGCCGCCGGAAAGCTGTCGTTGAAGCAGGCGGCAAACGGAGGGTGCATCATTGGCGGGGGATGGGCGGCGCAAATACGGCCAGACGGTGGTCTTTCCACTAACCCCGCGAACTTTGCGGGCAACATGGCCATGGCGGCTGGAGTGGTCCCAAGTCTTGGGCAAGCGCGCACGTTGCGTAGCTGGACTGCATGGGTCAACGGCACCGTCGACTGGCGTCCCATCATCGGCGAGGCGCCGCAGATGCCTGGATTCTATCTGGCGCTGTTTCCGTGGGTCGGCTTCAGCGCTGGCCCCATGACAGCGCGCGTCATTGCAGACACGGTAATGGGGCGACCACCAGAATTTGATTTGGCCGGAATATCTGTCCTTGCCGACTGACGCATGCACCTGCATGGCTCAGGCGGCACCATTGGCTTTGTCTTGAAGCCCGCTCTTTCGAACGTGGGCCCTCCAGGTCATTGCCCATTTGGCCGGGTCTTCAAAGACATCGCCCTTCACTTGTGCGATGGCCTGATTGTGCGGCGCGGTCTTCACCAGCTCGGGATTGGTGCGCGCCTCCTCCGCGATCTGAGCGATAACGCCGATCCACGTATCAATGTCTTCTTTTGACCACAGCTCGCCTGCTTCCGGGGTGAAGGGTTCAGCCACAATCCATGGCTCATGGCTCATCCAGTAGGGGTCGATACCATAGTCAGCCATCCGGTTGGCGAAATCAACCGTGGTAACGCCGGTCGCCTCAGTCAGGGGACCAAGAGACCAGCGCGTCATTTCCATCCGCCACAGATCGATTGAGGGATTAGAGATTTCCAGCCCCGGAATCTCCGCCAGCTTTTTGTCCATATAGTTGTTGGCAACGACCGAGATGTCCGAAGCGAGCTGAATACCTTCGGCCCCCATGGACCGCGCCCAAGCATAAGCTTTTACGACCTGAGGAACATTCCCCCAGAACTCGCGGACCTTGCCGCAAGATTTTGGACGGTCCTCGTCAAGCACATAACGCGCACCGTCCTGCACGATTAAAGGGCAGGGCAAATAGGGGGCTAACTCGTCCGTACATCCATAGGCGCCGACAGCAGGTCCACCGCCCGCTTTGGGAGCGCCGAAAGTCTTGTGTAGCATGAACATACATGCGTCAAAGCCAAGCTCACGCGCTGAAAGCTTACCCATGACCCCATTAAAGTTGGCGTGATCGTAAAAGCAAAGTGCACCTGCCTCTTTTGCCACCTTAACCCACTCTTTGATCTCGGGGTTGTAGATGCCCATGTCGTCGGGGTTGTTGAGCATGATCAGCGCGGTCTTGTCGCTGACCGCTGCCTTTAGTGCCTCAAGTGACGGATAGCCGTTCTCCTCCAAAGGCAGGTTCACCACCTTGAAGCCCGCAGCCGCCGCAGTGGCCGGGTTGCACGGATGCGATTGTGCTGAGGTAACCATTTCCGTCCGCTGGCCAAGCATCCCGCGATCTTGCCAATAGGCACGCGCAACAGCGGTCATCGTATAGGCTGCGTCGGCCCCTCCACCTGCCTGAAAGATGAATTGATCCATCCCCGAAAGACTGCGGAGCATACAATCGAAGTCGTGGATGATTTCAAGCACACCTTGCAGGGTGTCGGGATGCTGGTAGGGGTGAAGTTCAGCCACTTCGGGCCGAAGTGTCGCGTATTCAGCTGTCTTAGAGTTGTACTTCATGGTGCAGGTGCCAAAAAGGCTGATGCCCATCATGCCAAGCGTCATCTGGCTGAGATGAAGATAGTGTCTTTGTGCCTCGAACTCCGTTATTTCGGGCAGTTCGGCCCGATCCTTGCGCACCATGGCATGGGGGATAAGGTCAGTGCCGACGGCCTTTGTCACCTCGTCCTCGGGCGCGGGAAATAACTGACCACGTGCGCCCGGGCGACCCATCTCCATGACCACTGGCTCGTTCCATTTGGCGGCGTGAAACTCGGGGATTCGGGTCATTTCAGGACCTCCTTGAGCGTATGGACCAATGCGCGGATATCGGCGGCGGTGTGGACTTCGGTCACGCAGTAAAGTGCCGACTGACCAAGCCCGTTCTCTTCATCCGAGATATCTTTGCCGCCGAAGATGCCGCGCGCACGAAGTGCATCATTCACGTCCGCAACCGTGCGGCCTGTGTCGTCGAAGTTTACGACGAACTCCTTGAAGGTCGTGTCGGGCCAGACGATTTTAATCCCCGGGACCTCGGACAGAAGCTTTGCTGCATAGCGGGCGCGACTTACTATCAGAGTTCCCAGTTCGCGAAATCCCTCGGGACCCAGAAGGCTCATGTAGACCGCGCCAGCGATCGCCCAAAGATATGTCGAGTTGCCCGTCCAGTCTTTGCCGTCTTCGCGAGAGCCGTAAGAGTTCTGGTGCGGGCAGGCGAGGCCGAAACCCATTTCGCCCTCCTTCAGCGTCTCGGCAATCGAAACAAGAAAGCCGTTGTATTCCAGTACGTATTTCGCTTCGTCGCGTGACGCGATGAACCCGCCCACGCCGCCGCCACACTGCATATGGACACCCAAGGGCTGTACTGGCCCGGTCACAATGTCGGCCCCGTAATCGCCCGGTGCCGTAATCACGCCCAAGGACACGGGATCGATGCCGACAATGGTTTCGGCTCCCGCTGCGCGGGCCAGCCGTGCGATCTCGGCGGCTTCAGACTCGATTGTGCCCAGATAGGCCGGGTTCTCAAAATAGACTGCTGCCACGCCGTCGCCGAGCTTCGATTTTAGATCGTCTAAGTCCATTCGGCCGTTTGTCGAATGCACATCGACCATGACAACCTCGATGTGACTTTCCATTGCCGTCGGTTGGCAATACGTGCGCAGGACCGATAGGCGCTCGGGGTCAGAAAGCTGCGAAACCAGCACTTTATTGCGCCCGGTAATCCGTTGCGCCATCCGCACGGCATGGCCGTTGGCACAGCCCCACGAATAGACCGGCAGTTGAACAACATCGAGGTTCAAAAGAGCACCAAGTTGCGACGAGAACTCGAACCAGGCCTGATTGCGTCCGTGATCCGACTGATAGCTGCCCCAGACGTTGGTCGCGAACTCGGTCCTGCCCACGATCTCGTCAACGATGGCGGGGACATGGTGCTGCCAGACGCCGGCGCCGAGAAAGCTGAGGTTTGCCTCACAATCCTCATTTTTCTTCAGCTTACTCAGAAGGTCACGCTTTAACTCGATTTCGGATGACAAAGCGGGTGGAAAGTTCAGCGGTGTGGTGCGGAAGTGGTCCTCGGGTATCTGCTCAAAAAGCTCCCTTGCAGAATCTGCCCCAATTTCGTCCAACATCGCTTGAAGTGCTCCGGGGGCCGCGTTGGCCATCCAAGGATGCGCTCGCATTTCTTCAGTCATTCCAAGGCTCCCTACATATTTGCACAAATGTTCGCATATCGCACAACGCTTATCAACACGAAGTGACGCGCATCATCATCTCACGAGCCTCGCCTGTTCTAACACGAATAAAACCACCCAGTTCCGCGTCAAGCTCGAGATCGCCGGTGTCCACAAAAAGACAAGGCTGCGCCAATGCCGCAAGTTTTTCTTCCGTGGCCAAGATGATTAAGCCGCCGCGGCCAGCGCGACGGATTATGTTGGCATCAATCTGCTGGTTGCCACGCCCCAGCAGGAAGCCCTGCTGGCCCGTCACACCAAGGACAATCCCGACCGGCCGGTCTTGTGCCAGCCTATTTAGCCCAAGTGCGTCCGTGTCTTGTGCGACCATTTCACCGTTCAGCAGCGCATCGACGCCCAGTGTTGTGGGCCTGTGCCCGGTCGCCGTCATTACGGCCCCAGCACTTGTGCCGGGGCCAATCACGTAGAGCGTTTCTGCCGTCATATCCCGCACGACGCCCGCAGCGGCCGCCGCCAAAGCGCTGGCGGAGTTCATGCGCGGCCCACCCTTGGCAGCCTGCATCAGAGTGCGCGAGACGGGAGTGCGCGCGAGCCCATAAAGCCGTGGAGCAATCACGCCCGCGCGCAACCCGGCTTCATCGATGTCCATGATCTCGGCTTCATTTTGCCACTCGATTCGATCCTGATTGCTCAGCAGATCGGCCATCATCGAACCCGTCGCGCTTGGCGTAACTGCGAAGACGCCTGAATGCATCTTGACCCCGCAAGGAATGCCAAGGATGGCCGCGCCTTCGGGAATGACAGACATCACATCTCGCGCGGTCCCGTCGCCGCCCGCAAAAACAATGACATCAACCGGTGGCAAATCCAGAACTGCCTGCTGCGTGTCGTACCCAGCGCCGGTCAGGCTCCGTTGCCGAGAAAGGCGAAGATCCAACGGCAACCCCATTGCCCAATCCGCACCAAGACGACCGGGCGCACTGAACAGCGTCGCTTTTGGAACGCGCCTGCTGAGCAATTCCAGTGCCGTCCGGGTTCGCAAGCCTGCCTGCGGAGTTGCCCCCCGCCGAAGGGCCTCAGCCACTGTGTCAGGTCCGTCAGTCCCTTTCAGACCCACAGCACCGCCCAGGCCAGAATTCGGATTCACGATAAGTCCAATGCGCATCTATTGATCTTTAGCGGGTTGAAGGCATCCTCAATATGCGCACACAAGTTCGGAAATGGGAAAGTGATATTATGGAAGTGCCAGACCAAACCACTTTGGGACGCATACCAATCCGTCGACTGATCACCGGCTTATGGCAAATGGCCGATCAGGAAAGGGATGGTAAGCCATTCGACCTTGATAAGGCGGCAGAGGATTTGCTGGCCTATGCGAGGGCGGGTTTCGATACCTTTGATATGGCCGATCACTACGGCAATGCCGAAGTCGTCGCAGGGATGGTGCACAAGGAGATGCGCGACGCCGGTGAGGCACCTCCGACAATCCTGACAAAATGGTGTCCCGAACCAGGCGCAATGACCGCCGGAGTGGTTCGCGAGGGTGTCGAGACCGCGCTGGCGCGGCTGAAGGTCGAAAGCATCGACGTGATGCAGCTTCATTGGTGGTTGTATACCTCGCCGGAGTATTTGGATGCGATGGAGCACCTGATGCGTTTGCGGGAAGAAGGTCTAATTCGTGAAATCGGCCTGACAAATTTCGACGCCGCACACCTGAAGATGCTTATCTCGAACGGCATCGAGATTGCCTCCAATCAAGTGTGCTTTTCTTTGCTTGATCGCCGTGCCGCGCGCGAGTTGTCCGCAGTTGCTCGCAAGCATGACGTGGCAATTTTGGCTTTTGGCACCCTCGCCGGTGGGTTTCTGTCATCCCGATGGTCGGGCAGCGACGAACCCGTCGAAATCGAGGACTGGAGCCGAATGAAGTACAAGCGGTTCATAGACGCAGCAGGGGGCTGGCCGGTCTATCAGGACCTACTGGAAACACTCGGCGAAGTTGCTGAAAAGCACGGTGTTTCGATTTCGAACGTGGCTTCCGCTTGGGTTCTGGATCACGCTGCGGTGCGTGCGACGATTATCGGCGCGCGGCTGGGAGAGACCCAACATCGCAGCGACAATCTCAGGGCACTTGGATTGACGTTCGATGATGAGGATCGCGCGTCCATTGATGTCGCCATAAACAACCTGGCCGACATCCCCGGCGACTGCGGCGACGAATACCGCAAGCCGCCTTTTCTGACCGCCTCTGGCGATCTCAGCCACCATCTGAATGCGTTGCCCCCAGTCTTCCCCGTGATCGAGGTGCCAGGGCCCGCCAAACGCACACGCGCAGTCAGCGGGTCTGTCTGGGAGGCGAAGGCAGGGTTCTCGCGCGCCGTTCGGGATGGTCGGCATATCGCGGTCAGCGGCACGACTGCGACGACGCCGAGTGGCGATCCGGTTTGCCCGGGCGATGCGGAAGGGCAGACGATTTATATCCTCGACAAGATCCTCGGAGCCGTAGAAAGCTTGGGAGGCGACATCACCGATGTCATCCGAACCCGAATTTACCTGCGCAATTCCTCGGACTGGGAAGTCGTGTCGGCTGTGCACGCTCATGTCTTCGCTGACGTGCTGCCCGCGAACACGTTATTTGGAGGTGTTGACCTTATCGGACCCTATGAGGTTGAAATTGAGGCCGACGCGATTGTCGTGCGACAATAGGCTGTGGGGTTCTCTGATCATAGACGTGCACGCAGGTGTATTGTCCCGGAGAAACAACCGGCAAACCCAGCAGCCTCCGGAAATTCCGGTTAACCAGGGGCTCACAGGGGCGGTATCGCTTTTTGAATGCAACAATGGCGAACCCATTAGCAGGGTGCATCGTACATCACGAAAAAGCGCTCGTTCTTCTATGCATCAAACAGCGCCAGAATACTTCACCTGCGGCGGCTGATTGATTTATCAGTTGCGCCCGTTGTGGAAAACCCACTGAAATTGATCAGACGTGCGTCAAGATGGTGGATCGAATTTCGCGAACTTAGCAAGTTCATGAACAGGATTGACACCCGAGGGGTTCTCGCTGAACTTGGTCTCGCACAATAGTTCGTTTTGCGCACAATTCGGGCGATAGAACCGAACAGCTGTCTGAACAGGGCCCGCAACGGGTCGATCCAAACGGGAGAAATAAGAATGCTCAAGAGACAATTCATTGCAGGCGTGGCTGGTCTAGCCCTTGCCGCTTTCGCGGCAACAGGTGTCCAGGCGAAGAGCCTCGACGACATCCTTTCGGACGGCGTAATTCGAATCGGGATTAACCCGAATTTCCCCAACATGAGCACACGAAACGACGCGGGCGAATGGGAAGGCTTCGATATCGACGTTGGCAATGCACTCGCCGGGGCGATCGGAGTTGAAGTGGAGTGGGTCCCAACGGAAACGCCGCAGCGCGTGCCTTTTCTTGTATCGGATCGCATCGATATCTCACTTGGTGCCCTGACACGTAACACCGAACGCGCGAAGCTGATTGACTACACCGTGCCGCTTCACACCGAAGTTCTTGCCGTTCTCACGACCGACAAAACCGAAGGCGACAGCTGGGAAGATTTCAACAAAAGCGACGTAACTCTGGCCAACATGCGCGGAAACTGGACCGTTGACTGGATCGGTGAGAACATGCCGGACGCCAATCTAGAGCTTGTCGACACGCTGGCTGATACTGTGCGTCTCGTAGGCCAAGGTCGCGCTGACGCGATCGTTGAAAACATCGACTTCTTTATGGCGTTTACAGCGAACTACCCCGATGTAAATTGGCGCGTTGTCGAGAACCCGATCTTCGTGGCGTATTGCGCCATCGGTGTGTCTCAGGGCAACGAGAACCTGACAGAGGTTTTGAACATCGCGCTTTATAATTTGCATTCATCAGGCATGATCAACGAAACATGGGAGAAGTTCTACGGCGCGCCTATGCTGCGCAAAGTTGAACCCGTACCGTTCTTCTGATCACATAGAAATCTGAGCGCCCCGCAGCCCACACTGGAGTGCGGGGCGCTCTGACAATGATCCCCATATGAATTACCGTTTTCAGTTCGGCGTCGTCTGGGAAAATTTCCCGCAACTGCTTGAAGGTGCGTGGCTAACGTTCCAGCTTGGTGTCTTCGCTTTTGCAGGCGGCGCAATCGTCGGACTTTTGGGGGCGGCCATCAAGACATATGGTCCCTGGCCCTTGCGCTTGCTGGTCGACACCTATGTCGTTTTCATCACGAACACGCCGGCGTTGATCCAAATTTACTTCCTCTATTTTGGCTTACCAGAGGTGGGATTACGCTGGTCGAACGAGGCGTGCCTTCTCATTGGATTAACATTGAATGCCGGCGCCTATCTCACACTGATCCTGCGCGCAGGCTTCATAAGTGTTCGGGTGACAGAGATTGAGGCGGGCCAGACGCTGGGCATGTCACTGATCCAACAGATCCGCTACATCGTCATGCCGCATATAGCGAAGTCGATCTACCCAGCTCTCGCTAACTTTTTCATCGTTGTCCTTGTTATGGGCACCTCCGTAGGCGCGCTGATAGGTGTGGACGAGCTTACAGGGCAGGCGATCAACCTTTCATCCGTCAACTACCGCTGGCTAGAATACTTCACCGTCGTGGCGGGCATGTATGTCGTACTGACGTTCATCGCGTCGATTGGACTGGCATTGCTTGGCCGATGGGTATTCCGCGTTAAGGCGAGGATCTTCTGATGGAGCGCATACTCGAGCAGGCACCACGCTTTTTCTCTGGACCAAACCTAACGCTGCTTTTTGAGTCAGCGATGCTGACGCTTGGAATGACACTGGCGGGTTGCCTCATCGGCTTCGGGCTTGCGTTCGTCCTTGTGTTTCTGCGCCAGACGCCCGGCCTTTGGGCGCTGCCGCTTCGTCTTGTCTGTATCACCTATGTAGAAGTCTTCCGCCGGATCCCGTTTATCGTCGTCATCTACCTCGTCCTCTTCTTCATCCAGACAGTGACGCCTGACGCATCCCTCTTCACAATCGCTGTAATCGCCATCTGTCTATATGCGGTTGCTTATACCGCCGACATCATACGCGGAGGGTTGGAAAGCGTGCCCGCGACACAGGTTGAAGCTGCTCAGGCGATGAACCTCTCGCGGCTACAGACAAACTTGCGCATTGTCCTGCCACAAGCCTGGCCAGTCATTGTTCCGCCCGCAATCGCGTTTGCCGTCAGCTTCATCAAAGACACGGCACTTGTCAGCCAGGTTGGCGTTTTCGAGCTGACGTTTCGTGGCAAGGAGCTGAATAATCAGGGTTATTCTGGTATTCTTGTCTTCGGCACTATCGCCTTTTGCTACTTCCTTCTATCTTTCCCGCTCAGTCTTCTGGGCCAACACTTGGAGAAACGCCTTGCCACACCTCGCGGTGAGCGACGTACGCGCAAAATACGGCAGCCTTGAGGTCCTGAAGGGCATCAGCTTTTCGATCGAAAAAGGTGAGATCGTCGCCCTGGTCGGCCCGTCAGGGTCGGGCAAGTCAACCGTTCTTCGGGCCTTGATGGGTCTGACGCCTATCACGGGCGGTGACGTTGATTTGGCGGGTGAGCGCCTGAATTATTCGTCGTCGCGTGAAGTGCGCGCGGCCCGTGACCGGATGGCCATCGTATTTCAGCAGTACAACTTGTTTCAAAACATGACTGTCATGCAAAACCTCACGCTGGCTCCCCTCAAGATCAAGCGCTGGGACCGGGCCGAGGTAGAGGCCGAGGCGCGGCGCCTTTTGGGGCTCGTTGGATTGTCTGACAAGATCGACGCTTATTCCGACCAGCTTTCAGGGGGACAGCAGCAGCGCGTGGCGTTGGCCCGCGCTCTTGCTTTAAAGCCTCAGATATTGCTTTTGGATGAGGTCACTTCAGCCCTTGATCCCGAACTTGTTGGCGAGGTCCTGGATGCGATACGGAAACTGGCCGCCGAGGGCATGACGATGGTCATTGTCAGTCATGAAATGGGGTTTGTTCGCGAGGTTGCCGACAAGGTCGTCTTCATGGACGCAGGTCAAATCATCGAGGCCGGCACACCTGCCGAGCTTTTCGACACACCCAAGACCGACCGCGCCCAAAACTTTTTCTCGAATATTCTTCGCCACTAGGGGCTGCCAAACATGATCGATTTTTTCTTCAACGCGGCCCCCAATCCCCTAAAAGTGGGTCTCTTTCTTGAAGAGAGTGGATTGGAGTATCGGGCGATCCCAATCGATACCAAACTTGGTCAGCAGCATACAGACGGATACCGTGCTATTAATCCGAATTCGAAAGTTCCTGCCATTGACGACGACGGCACGGTTGTATTCGACAGCAACGCAATACTTCTTTACCTAGCTGAAAAGATAGGAAAGTTTCTACCGCCCGCCGATGAACGCGGCGCACTTTTGTCGTGGTTGATGTTTGTTGCAAGCGGAGTGGGCCCATATTCCGGTCAGGCCGTGCACTTTCGAAACTTTGCCCCCGAGAAGATCCCTTACGCAATAAAGCGCTATGATTTTGAAGCGCGGCGACACTGGCAGATTGTTGAGGATCGACTGAGCCATGGCCCATACATGATGGGTAAGGCTTATACGATTGTCGATATGGCGGTCTGGGGATGGGCGGGACGCATACCCTTCATGCTTTCAGACGAGGCCGCGATGGACGCCTATCCGAACTTAACGCGGCTTGTTGCCGAACTCGATGCTCGTCCCGCGGCAGTGCGTGCTCTCGCGCTTAAAGACGCGCACATCTTCAAAGCTGATTTCGACGAAGAAGCCATGCGCAACCTCTACCCGCAAATCTTTGCTTCGGACCCGGACTAAATGGCGACCGGGTCCGATGTCAGAACGGCCATCGTTACCGGTGCAGCATCGGGAATTGGTCGGCGCGTCGCAGAAACATTTGCAGAAGAAGGCTATGCGGTGCTTTGTGCAGATCTTGCCGGTAGTGAAGTGGCGGCGCTGGCGGACGAGTTGTCAAAAGCAGGGCTGTTGGCGCAATCCCTGACGGTCGACGTGTCGGATGAAGCACAGATGAAGTCCATGGCCGAGGCCGCTATACAGTGGACGGGGCGGATCGACGCGGTCGCCGCAAACGCAGGCATCATGGTGGAAGGTGACGCTCTATCGTTATCGCTTGAGGACTGGAATCGGGTTATGGCGGTCAACGCCACCGGCGCATTCCTTACCGCGCGTGCGACCCTGCCGCACCTAATCGATGCTGGCGGCACGCTTGTCTTTACCGCTTCGACGGTTGGGCTTGTAGGGATGCGAGGTGTCGCGGGATATTCGGCGTCGAAGGGTGCCGTCGTGGCTCTGACGCGTCAACTTGCCGCCGATTACGCCGAGAGCGGTGTGCGCGTAAATGCCGTCGCACCGGGGGCTGTCAAAACGCCACTGTCAGAATCGCAGTTTCGCGCCCGCGCCCGCGATGATGCCCATTTCGAGGAATTGATGCAGGCGGTAATCGCCCGATACCCGATCGGCCGCTTTGGGACCACGGATGACGTGGCGCGAACGATCGCGTTTCTGGCGTCACCGGCGTCGGGTTGGATCACGGGCCAGATCATTCCAGTCGATGGCGGCCTTTTGGAGATACGCTGATGGCTGGCTGTCCTGGCGAAGCAAGCCAAAAGAGGGAGGCTTCAAAGGAAATTTCATTGAGCCGAGCGTCATCGAAGCCTTCGCCGATATAGCGCCTTGTCGTGAGGATAAGCCGTTCGGCGTTCAAACTGGCCAGGTGCGCTCAGATCCGCTGCTATGTAGCTTTGATCTACCAAATGAAGGTCCAACACAAACCGTTTCACTGTTCCAGCATAGTGGAAACACGGGCTTCTTGTTCGCTCGATTGGATCGATCGGCATTGTCAGGGCTATTAACCTTGAGGCGGGCAGGGCGGTTTCGTAGCGTCCGACGATGACAAATACCAACCCTTTCCGCTATTTCAGGACCTCGCCAGAGATCCTCCGCCTGGCGGATATGATGTACGTCCGCTTCCCGCTGCCACTTCGCAATGTTGGAGGCCTTCTGTACGAACACTGCATCGACGTGAGTTACGAGTCCGTGCAGTTCGGATGGCATCGCTTTGGCCCGATTTTCGCTGCCGAAATCCGCAGGAACCGCGTCCAGCAGATGCGCCTACTCCAATTGGCAGTGGCACCTGGAAGAGGTTTTCGTGAAGATCAATGGAGAGGCACATTACCTTTGGCGCGCGGTAGATCACGAAAGCGAGGTGCTGGAATCCTTTGTCTCCAAGCGCAGGGATCACAAAGCAGCTTTGAAATTCTTCAGGAAATTGACGAAGCGTTACGGCCAGCCTGCAAAAAATTTGACACCCCTCAAGCCTCGCTGCGCATCCATTTCAACCACGAACGCGCGCTTTACAGCAGAGACAGTTTTAAGCTGAACCGAACCGCTGCTCTCGTTGAGTTGCGTGGTCTTGGCTCGGCATAAAGGGCAGTCTCACTGTCCTTGTAGAGATTAGTTTGCATTCGTCTGACAGCACCCACTGAGGTCTTACGTGCGGCACGCAACCCAATGGATGGTATGGTTTATCCGAGCCATTTTCCTTAGTCTGAAAGACGTACATTTTGGACCGAAGTACCAGCGTCAGCGCTGGATGGCCCGACGCGCACGAGCAGTTGATTTGCACCAACTGAAATGACCACCAATGCGATCAAAGAGACAAGAAAAGCTTTCATGTTACGATGCCTCGGATTTGGATGGCTCTGATTTCAGGACCTCTTCGGCCCAAATGCTGTGGTGTTCGCGCGCCCATTGTTCTTCGACTTCACCCTTGCCCATTGCATCAAACGCGCCTTCCATTCCCACTGAACCCAAATAAATATGTGCAATAATGATCGACATCAGAACCAGACTAACGATCGCGTGCCAAAGTTGCGCGTATAGCATTTCTTCTTGCGGCTGAAGTGGATACGGGAGATCGGGCATGCCAATCCATCCCGGCACACCCCAGCTATTGAGGGTCGAGAATGTATGCCCAAACATGTTGAACTCAAACGGGAAAAGAAGTGAAACGCCCGTGACCGAAATGGATCCGCCCAGAATGATCACGGCCCAGAAGATCAGTTTCTGACCCGCATTGAATTTCTTCGCCGGCGGGTGTGATCCACCGAAAAGACCGCCTGCTTTGGCAAGCCAATTTAGATCAGTACGGTCAGGAATATTGTGCGCAACCCAGACCACAAAAATGATCACGAGCGCCACAATAAAGGCCCATGACACGTTGTTATGCACCCACTTGCTGCCAGTAGCCAAAACCGAAAACGCATCATGGCCGAAGACTGGTATCAGCACTTTACGTCCAAGAAGCGAGGTCAAACCTGTCAGACCAAGAATAATGAATGATGATGCCAGTAGCCAATGACCGAACCGCTCGAAGGCTTTAAAGCGGGTGATTGTCCGGCCGGTTTTTTGGCCATCAATACGAATGCGTCCCCGGATCAAATAGAACAGCGCCAATGCCAAAAGTGTCCCACCAAGCAAATAAGCTGTCATTTGCAGCAAAGGGCCTTTGCGAAAGAGTAACCACCACATGCCTCCATCTTGAACCAACGTGGTCGATGCCGGGCCGCGGTTTTGCGTGGTAATATCAGCAGTGCTATAACGGAACGCCCGCCACAGATCAGGGTCCGATGCGCCGCCCAAAGTACCCAATTGCTCTGTCATCGGTGCGGCTAAGTCAGGATTTCCCGTAACATCACTGCGAAAACCGTCGTCAATGACCTGACCCTCTTGGCGGCGCAGGATGTCCTCGAGTGTTTGTGCCCCGCCGGTGGATGCGCGCGGCGTGTCTATGACGTCTTGTGCCGCGACAGGCGCAGCAAGGGTCCAAAGCAAAGCAAAAAGGGTCATAAGACGCAGCATCGGAAATTCCTCTTTGTCAGATCAAAGAAGGGCGGCCCTGTGAAGGCCGCCCCTTTTCATGCATTGCAAAGTGGCGGTTAGCCGCCTTTTTGGTTGTAAGCTGTACCCCAACCCCATGCACCCGAGCCAAAGCCACGGGCGACAACACGCTCGCGATAAATATCGGAAACGATGTTACCGTCACCTGCGAGCAAAGCCTTAGTTGCACACATTTCGGCGCAAATCGGCAATTTGCCCTCAGCAATCCTGTTACGCCCATATTTCGCGAACTCCGCACTGGAGTTGTTTTCTTCTGGGCCACCGGCGCAGAAAGTGCATTTGTCCATCTTGCCGCGCGATCCAAAGTTGCCCGCCTGCGGGAACTGCGGCGCACCAAACGGACACGCGTAAAAGCAGTAACCACACCCGATGCACAAGTCCTTGGAGTGCAGCACAACACCATCGTCGGTTTGATAGAAGCAATCGACCGGACAGACGGCCATACACGGCGCGTCCGAACAGTGCATACACGCGACCGAGATCGACCGTTCCCCCGGTGAGCCGTCATTGATGGTGACGACCTTACGGCGGTTGATACCCCACGGCACCTCATGCTCGTTTTTACAGGCGGTGACGCAAGCGTTGCATTCAATGCAGCGTTCAGCATCGACGAGAAATTTTGCTCTAGCCATTCTACTTCTCCTTTATGCTGTCCAGATTTTGCAAAGAGTCGCTTTAGTCTCTTGCATCTGGGTTACGCTGTCATAGCCGTATGTTTGTGCTGTGTTGGAGGATTCACCCAATACAAACGGATCGGCCCCTTCTGGATATTTATCCCTTAGATCAACACCTTCCAGGTGTCCACCAAAGTGGAACGGCATGAATGCGACGCCTTCACCGACCCGTTCGGTGACCATGGCCATAACCTTGACCTTGCCACCTTCGGGGCCCTCAACCCAGACCTGCGCACCATCACGCACGCCCAAGTTATTGGCGTCACGTGTGTTGATCTCGACGAACATGTCTTGCTGCAATTCGGCAAGCCATGGGTTCGAGCGGCTTTCGTCGCCGCCACCCTCGTATTCGACCAAACGACCTGACGTCAGAATTATCGGATATTCCTTCGAGAAGTCATTTTTCTGAATCGAGGCGTACATGGTCGGAACGCGCCAGAACTTCTTATCCTCGTAAGTGGGATAATCGGCCACCAGATCACGGCGGTTGGTGTAAAGGGGCTCGCGGTGGATCGGCACAGGGTCAGGGAATGTCCAGACCACAGCACGCGCCTTTGCGTTACCAAATGGTGCGCACCCGTGCTTGATTGCCACACGCTGGATACCACCAGAAAGGTCGGTTTTCCAATTTACACCGCCAACCTTATCGGCGGCACCTGCGACAGTTTCGATCGAGGACCGCTCAT
>CAJQNG010000264.1 GCA_905479635.1 uncultured Boseongicola sp.
GATCAGCTTGAAAAGGTTATTTACGACATTAACTCAATGGGTTACGGTCTGACCTTCGGCCTTCATACGCGCATTGATGGGCGTGTTCAGGACATTGTCGAGAGCGTCAGCGTCGGCAACGTCTACGTGAACCGCAACCAGATCGGGGCCGTCGTCGGCACCCAACCTTTCGGAGGTGAAGGCCTTTCGGGAACCGGCCCTAAGGCGGGCGGCCCGTCTTATGTGGCACGCTTCACCAAAGACGTGGATCCGGGCGCGCAGGTCGAGCGCAACATGCCCGGGCCAACAGGGGAGACCAACCGCCTGACCGAACACCCACGACCACCATTTCTCTGCCTCGGCCCCGGACAAGACATGGCCGAAAAGCAACGGCTTGCCATCGAGGCCGTCGGCGGAACCGCGAAGATTGCACCTGAAATGACCCCTGACCTGCTTGGCAATGCGACCCACATCGGTGGCGCGATCTTCTGGGGTTCGGAGACCGAAGCGCGCGCCTTTGCGACCGCACTCGCCCAGCGTACCGGCGCAATCTTACCCCTGATAACAGCCACGCCGCGCAGCTTCGAGGTGCGCCACGAGCGGCACCTGTGCGTCGATACCACCGCGTCGGGCGGAAATGCAGCCCTTCTGGCTGAAGTATCAGACACTTGACCTTTCACGGCCAACGGGGTCGGTTCTGCCCATGTTCCCGTTTCGCGATCACAACCCGTCCTCCCGCACGCCTTACGTCACCTGGGCGCTGATTGCCGTCAATATTCTGGTGTTCGCCAGTTACCACGCGCTTTTCAGCGATGAGCGCGCCCTGTCGAACTTCTTCTTCAACTACGGATTAGTCCCCGCAATCGCGGCCCCCGAAACGTTTGTGACTTCGATGTTTCTGCACGGCAGCTTCATGCATCTGGTGGGTAACATGCTGTTTCTCTGCGTCTTCGGCGACAATCTGGAAGATACGATGGGCCACGTCCGCTACCTTCTTTTCTTTCTTGCCAGCGGACTGGCCGCCGCAAGCGCGCAGTTCTTTTCTGACCCTGCAAGCACGGTCCCGATGGTTGGCGCATCCGGTGCAATCGCCGGCGTCATGGGCGGCTATCTATTGCTATACCCAAAGGCCCGCGTCGATGTGCTGATCTTCATTGTCGTCATCATCCGCGTCATTCCGATACCAGCATGGATCGTCCTTGGGGCATGGTTTGGCATCCAACTTGTGCAGGGCGCTGCCACTCCGACGGCAGGCGGCGGTGTCGCCTATTGGGCGCATGCGGGCGGGTTTGTGGCGGGTTTACTCATGACGGTTCCGGTCTGGCTCAGAATGGGGGGAACCGACTATTGGAAGCGCACAGAAGGCGCGCCTCCGCATCCACAAGCCAAATACCGCCGTGTTAAAACAGGCATCCCAACCGTCCGCCGCCATAGGTGACGCGGCCTCTGACCTATTCGTGCAGGTTTTCTTTTGAGACCAAATGGACAACCAGAATACCGCCTTGGATCATCGCAATACTAAGAATCGCAGCAAGGTCAAGCTGTTGGCCAAACACAACAAACCCAATCCCCGCGATGAACACGATTCCAAGCCCGGATCAGATTGCGTAGACGAGTCCCACCGGCATCACCGTCAAGGTAAGCGACAAAAGATAGAATGCGGCTGCATAAGCGATCACGACTACAATCGGTTGTAATGGACGTGTGAATTGCTGGCTCGTCTGCAGCGCCGTTGTACCCACCGTTTCGGCCAGAGCCGCATAGATCAGATAGAAAAAGTGAATGGGCATCGTCGGCCCTTAAAGCGGCAGAGCAGTCGTTTCTTTCAGCTCTTCCATGACGAAACTGGCCGCCACATCAGACATATCGACCCGCCGGATCAGCTCCTGATAAAGAGCGTCATAAGCGGCCATATCCGCAACCCGCGCATGCACCAGATAATCCAATTCCCCGGACATCCGATAGGCCGCGAGAATTGACGGCATTTCGCGTGTTGCGGCAGCGAAATGCGTCAGCCATTCGGGGTCGTGGCGGTTGGTTCGGATTTGGATAAAGACCGATAGATTCAATCCCAGCATATCCGCGTCCAGCACCGCCACCCGCTGGCGGATCACCCCGCTTTGATCCAAAGCCCGCACCCGCCTCCAAGTTGCGTTCCGGCTCAGGCCGACCGCCTCACCCAAAGCTTCCAACCCGATGGACGCATCACGTTGCAATTGGGATAGAATTTTTCGATCTAGTGCATCGATCGTCTCAATCATTTCCGCTTACCGAATAATTTCTCCCAATATATACGCGAAAACATTAATCTTTGGGAAGACATCTCATCAAAAATCACCGAATATGATCTCATGGATTATACGGAGGCACCCAATGATCGCCCGCATGTTTTTTGACCACCCGGCAAGCATCGACGAAAGCTACGGCGAACACGCTCGTTTTGCTTTTGGGTTTTCGGTGAAGCTTTTCGTAGCCGCCGGGGCCGCGCTGGTGCATTCGCTGATTCCCTGCCTGTTCGAAAAAACAGCCAGCCGCATCGTCGGCGACCTTTACGCCAAGACCCACAACCGCGGGACGTAGCCCTAGAACGGACCGTCTTCCAACACGCCGTCCGCCGACATCTGCGCGTAAAGCAACCCTTCGCGCAGACCGCGGTCAGCAACTGTCAACTGATCGGTCGGCCAGATGCGCAAAAGCGCCTGTAAAATCGCGGCCCCCGACATGATAAGAGCTTGGCGATCCCGTCCAATCCGAGGATCGACGCGCCGCCCTTCAGGGCCCATTTCAAGATAGCTGCGGATTACCGTGTCGATCTGATCCGAGGTCATCCGAAGGCCATCGACTTTATTGCGATCATAGCGCCGCAGTCCCAAATGGCTGGCGGCAACGGTGGTCACCGTCCCGGAAGTGCCTACAATCTGGAACCCTTCGCGGGCCTGTTCCGCCTCATAAGGCGAAAACTCGGCCAACTGCTCTTCAAAAAACCAGCTCATCAAAGCAAATCGGGCAGAATCGTTCTCAACGTCGTTGAACTGGTCGCGCAGTGTCGCCACCCCAAGCGGAACCGATATCCAATCCACGACGCGCGCCGCCGGAAACGGCGATTTCTCATCCGGTTTGAAGCCTGCGTGAAGTCGCATGATCGCGCGCTGGCGGTCCACCGACGGCACACGGCTTAGATCAATCCAGACCAACTCAGTCGATCCACCACCGATATCGACAACCAAAAGCTGTTCCGTCTTGGTCGACACAAGCGGCGCGCAAGAAATCACGGCAAGCCGCGCCTCTTCCTCTGGCGCAATGATGTCAAGCGCCAAACCCGCCTGACGCAACACGTTGCCCAGAAACTCAGACCCGTTTTGGGCCCTCCGACAGGCTTCGGTCGCGACAAGCCGCATCCTCTGAACATCGTGTTTTTTCAGCTTTTTCTGGCAGATCGTAAGCGCTTGAATGGTCCGGTTCATGGACGCCGTTGAAAGACGCCCCGTGCGCTCAAGCCCAAGACCCAGCTGCACTGATTTGGAAAAACTGTCGACCACGTGGAATTGGTTGCCCTTTGGTTGGGCAATCAGCATGCGGCACGAATTCGTGCCGAGATCCAGCGCGGCATATAGCTCAACTGGACCGGCTTGTCCGAGCGCAGACGGTTCAACCGCTTTCGGGAACCGGTCAGCGCCCCGGGGACGCTTGGGCGGCATATCGCCCTCCGATCTTTGGTTGCTTTCACCCTACGCAGGGGCGAACGCATTGCGCAAGGCTCACTATCTTATTGAGAAAGTTTCATGGGCCTACCCCTTGCCGGGACGGCAGGCGCACTCCAAAATCCGCACAAGTCGCGAAGGCGACGAAACATGTCGAAATCCGGCGTCGTTTTTGCCCCAAGCGGGCGTAGGACGGCTTAAGGAAGGAAGTCCAAAAATGCCTAACGTTACCATCGTTTATTGGCGCGATATCCCCGCGCAGGTCATTGTTGGCAAAGGCCGGCGTGCGTCGAAGGCCCCGTTGTCAGAGCGGTTCGAGCAAGCAATCGACCGCGCCGCGATGAAGATCGGTGCAAAGGATAGCGATGCCTATCTTTCTGAATGGCGCAAAGCGGCGCATTACGAAGTCGCAGGCGACCCCGACGAGGTCGCAGCCGCTGAGGCGGCGCGTCTGGACGCTGAATACGATCAAGGCAAGATCAAAACCTTGATCGATAACGACGGATGGGCCTGAGGCCTCACGATATAAGGACGATACTCATGGCTTTGCTGCCGTTCAGAAAGAAGACCGAAGCTGGCGTCACGACCGATCCAAAGGTTGTCGACTTCCTTCAGGACTTTTCGATCGAGGTCATGCCGCGCACGGCGGAAAAGGTCGAAAACTTCCGCGATCATTTGCCCACCGGGACGCGTGTCTATATCGCCCATATCGAAGGGACGCCTATCGAAGATATGGTCGCGACAGCCAAGCGGATTGCGGCGGAGGGCTATCAGGTCATGCCCCACTTCCCGGCCCGCATTATCAAAGACGAGACTGTTCTGGCAGACTGGATCGCGCGCTATCAGGGCGAAGCCGGCGTCGATCAGGCGCTTGTACTTGCAGGCGGCGTGCCCCAACCCCAAGGCAAATTCGACAGCTCAATGCAGCTGTTGGAAACCGAGCTTTTCGACAAAGCGGGCTTCAAGCGTCTGCACGTCGCAGGGCACCCCGAAGGCAACCGCGACATCGACCTGAAGGGCAGCTCTACAAACGTCGAGACCGCGCTGAAGTGGAAGAACGATTTCAACAATCGCACCGACGCGGACATGGCAATTGTCACGCAGTTTGCCTTTGACGCGGGCCCAATCATCGAATGGTCCAACCAAGTGCAGGCCTCGCGCATCGATCTGCCGATCCACATCGGCATCGCTGGACCCGCTAAGCTTCAGACGCTGATCAAATTCGCTATCGCCTGCGGCGTCGGCCCCTCTCTGAAAGTCCTGCAAAAACGCGCCATGGACGTCACCAAACTGGTCATGCCCTACGAGCCCGACGATGTGGTGACGGCGCTGGCCGCGCACAAAGCGGCCAACCCCGACTTTGCAGTCACCCATGTTCATTTCTTCCCGCTCGGCGGCATTAAATCCAATGCGGCATGGGCCACTTCGCGCGGCGGTGCCTCCGCGCAACCGGCATCAGCAACCGCCTGACCTCTGACCAGAAAGCCCCTGAATGACCCGTACAGTTCTCGAGTCCGCCACAAAAACCGTTGTCATCGGCTTTGACGAACCGTTTTGCGTTATCGGCGAGCGCATCAACCCCACCGGGCGCAAGTTACTCGCAGCCGAGCTGGAAGCGGGCGATTTTTCGACCGTTGAAAAAGACGCCCTCGAACAAGTGGCGTGCGGCGCGCAGGTACTCGATATCAACGCGGGCGTTGTCTACAACTCTAACCCGAACCCGAACGAAACCGAACCGCCGCTGATGACCTCGGTCGTCAAACTTGTGCAGGGCCTTGTCGATGTGCCCCTGTGTATCGATTCGTCCGTCCCCGGCGCGTTGAAAGCAGGCCTTGAAACTGCAAATGGCCGTCCGCTTTTGAACTCGGTCACCGGCGAAGAGGACCGCCTCGAACTGGTCCTGCCTCTGGTCAAGAAATACAATGTGCCAGTCGTTGCTATATCCAACGATGACACCGGTATTTCCGAAGACCCGGATGTGCGTTTCGCCGTCGCCAAAAAGATCGTGGAGCGCGCCGCAGACTTCGGCATCCCGGCGCATGACATTGTTGTCGACCCGCTTGTCATGCCTATCGGAGCGATGGGAACCGCCGGCTTGCAGGTCTTTTCTCTGGTGCGACGTTTGCGCGAAGAACTTGGCGTGAACACGACCTGTGGCGCCTCGAACATCTCGTTCGGTCTTCCCAATCGTCACGGCATCAACAACGCCTTCCTGGCAATGGCCTCTGCTGCCGGAATGACCTCGGCCATCATGAATCCAGTCTCCATGCCCCCAACCCGCAAGACCATTTCCGAGCGCCTCGACGCCCTGAAAGCCCTTGGCGTCACCGCGCCCGACGATGTTGATATCGCGGCCATTGGCCCGTTGGTCGGCCTCGTGACCAATAACGACCTTATCCGCGAACGCGTGGCACGGCTGGCCGATCTCGGGATTGTCGTTCCCGAGGACGCAGACATCACAAAACTTGGGCCCCTTCTGGGACTGGGCAAAACCTCGGGCATCGCCTCGGAGGAAACGCTGTCGATCCGTGCCGCCGACTTCCTACTGAACCATGATCCGTCGGGCGGAAACTGGATCCGCATGAACAAACCCGTGGCCGCCCCAGGCGGCGGCGCGCGTGGCGGTCGTGAAAGCCGTCGCAGGCGTCGTGGGTAAGGCGTTTCAATTCGCAAATCAAAGCGGCCCAGAGCAAAACCATCTCCATTGAATGCCGCTCATTCCGACCGCTTGGTGCCTATCCGCGCCCCGGCGCCCGTGCTAGCGTGAACGTAAGCCACGTCACACGCAACACGCGCTCACACAGTCGTGGCCTGCAGTTGAACGAGCTGATGGTTACCTGAAACGCATGCCGGATCACGATAATTTCCCCCCGTGGCACCTGGGGCTCGCGCGTTTTGCGCTGAAGCTGGCGCTGATTGCTGCCATCGTGTTTGCAATATTGAAAGTTCTGGATTGGGCGCAGGAACACGCAGAATCCACCGGCTCGGGCGGTCTGATGCTTGGCGTTCTTGCCATTCTGCTTCTCGCTTACGCCCTTTTGCTGGCGGTGCCGTTTGTGCCGGGCATCGAGATTGGCGTGTCACTTTTGCTGATGAAAGGCGCGGATGTTGCCCCCTTTGTCTACGCGGCGACCGTGCTTGGACTATCCCTGTCTTTCATGGTGGGCCGGTGCGTGCCTTACCGTTGGCTCAATGCGACGCTGGCGGATCTACATCTAAAACGCGCCTGCCATTTGGTGGAACACCTCGAACCCATGACGCGCGAAGAACGCCTCGCGCATCTCACCGCGCGCTTACCAAATGCAATCGCACCTTGGGTCCGCAGCGGGCGCTACCTTTTGCTGGCAGCGTTGTTCAACATCCCCGGAAATGCAATTCTGGGAGGCGGTGGCGGCATTGCGTTCGTCACAGGCTTCAGCCGACTTTTCCAACCCTGGGCTGTGATCTTGACAATCGTCTTAGCCGTTTTGCCCGTCCCTCTGTCCGTATGGCTGCTCGGAACAGGCGTTTTATCGACGCCTTAACTCTGCACTCTAATTCGGAGAAGGCCGCAAAAGGCGCGCGATCTGAGCAAGCGGCAGCAGCAATCCAAGGTAGACGATCCCCAGCGGTACAGCCGAAACCGCGCCGATCTCGGCGCCATTCACGCCGAAAAGCCCAAGCGAAACCGAAGTAATTAATAGCGCGCATAAGACTGGTACCGGCAGTACTGCCGCGCGTAGCCAAACGCCTTCCAGTCGCATAATTGCGAAAGCCTGAAGCCCTACATACACTGACGCCAGCATCACAAGACCAAAAGGGTCCATGGGATTTCCTTCCCTAACTCGTTACAAATTTCATCCTGCCTTAAGATTGAGGCGACATTCCGCAGTCACCATGACGTTTCAGGGACGTTTTCTGGCGGAACCGGCCTTTCCAAGACCACGATGACCGCTATGATCTGGCGTAACAAGCAGGCAAAAAACCCATGACAGACAAAGCTTTGGTAATCTTCACACCCTCCGGCAAACGAGGCCATTTCGAGGTCGGAATCCCGATTCTCACGGCGGCACGCCAATTGGGTGTAGATCTAGACTCCGTTTGCGGCGGACGCGGCATTTGCTCGAAATGTCAGGTGTCTCCCGGCTTTGGCAGCTTTTCCAAACACGGGGTTGAAGTTGCCGAAAACGCCGTATCAGAATGGAATGCGGTCGAACAACGCTACAAAGAAAAGCGTGGACTGAAAGACGGGCGCCGCCTGGGCTGTCAGGCAACTGTTCAGGGCGACCTTGTGGTTGACGTGCCACCCGAAAGCCAGGTCCACAAACAGGTTGTGCGCAAAGCCGCCTCAACCCGCGATATCACCATGGATCCGGCCACACGACTTTACTACGTCGAAGTGCGCGAACCCGACATGCACGAGCCCTCCGGCGATCTCCAACGCCTTGGCGAAGCCTTGAAGCGTGACTGGCAGGTCGAGAGGATCGACGCGCCCCTGCCCGTCCTACGCAAGCTGCAACCGACGCTGCGCGCGGGCAAATGGACAGCCACTGTCGCGCTCCACAAAGACCACGTCGACGACACGCATCGTATTATCGACATCTGGCCCGGCTTTTTCGATGGTCGCCTCTACGGCCTTGCCATCGACCTCGGCTCAACCACCATCGCCGCCCATCTGTGCGATCTCAGGAACGGACAGGTGCTGACCTCAGCCGGCATCATGAACCCGCAAATCCGCTTCGGCGAAGACCTGATGAGCCGCGTCAGCTACGTGATGATGAACCCTGGCGGCGATGTCGAAATGACCAAAGTTGTGCGCGACGCCATGGGCGATCTCGCCCGCAATCTCGCCACCGAAGCCGACATCCCCCTTGACCATATCGTCGAGGCGACCATCGTCTGTAACCCCGTGATGCACCATCTCTTACTTGGCATCGACCCTGTCGAACTTGGTCAGGCCCCCTTCGCGCTTGCCACAAGCGACGCCCTTCGCTGTGCAGCCGCCGACATTGGACTTGAGGCGATCAACCCGGCTGCGCGCGCCTATCTTTTGCCCTGCATCGCAGGCCACGTCGGCGCCGATTGCGCGGCTGTCGCCTTGTCGGAAGAACCGTATAAATCTGACGATCTTGTACTGATCTGCGATGTGGGCACCAACGCCGAAATCCTGCTTGGCACCAAAGACCGTGTCCTCGCCTGTTCATCGCCTACTGGGCCCGCCTTTGAGGGCGCACAAATCTCGTCTGGCCAACGCGCGGCCCCCGGCGCTATCGAGAGGGTCGAAATTGACCCCGTCACCAAAGAGCCCCGATTTCGCGTCATTGGCTCTGAAATCTGGTCCAATGAGGATGGCTTTAGCGAAGTAGTGGCAAGCACCGGCGTCACCGGTATCTGCGGCTCAGGCATCATCGAAGCGGTCGCCGAAATGCGCATGGCGGGCCTTGTTGACCCTTCGGGCCTCATCGGCTCGGCCTCCCAAACCGGCTCAATCCGCTTGGTCCCCGAAGGCCGCACCCATGCCTATGTCATCTACGACGGCACCGCAGACAATGGCCCGCTTATCAGCGTAACCCAGGGCGACATTCGCGCCATTCAACTTGCGAAATCAGCGCTTTACGCAGGCGCGCGCCTTTTGATGGACGAACTGGAAACCGACACCGTTGACCGCATTGTCCTAGCCGGAGCCTTCGGCGCGCATATCTCGCCAAAGCACGCGATGGTCCTTGGCATGATCCCCGACTGCACGCTTGAAAACGTTATGTCTGCAGGCAACGCCGCAGGCACCGGCGCGCGCATCGCCCTGTGCGATATCTCGGCCCGCGCCCGGATCGAAGAAGAAGTCCACCGCATTCAAAAAGTTGAAACCGCTATCGAACCGAAGTTTCAGGAACACTTCGTCGCCGCCAACGCCATTCCTCACGCCACAGCGCCGTTTCCGGAATTGTTTTCTATCCTCAGCCTCCCGGTCGTCTCTTTCAACACCAAGGGCGGTGAAGACGGTGGCCGCCGCCGCAGACGGCGCGGCTGAAAGCCCGCAACAGCGACACGCAAATGTACGGCGTATCCGCAAAACACACCACCGAACGCTCCGTCCAAACCTTGACCCACAGACACGATGCCCGTATTTTCAATGGCATGATGCGGGTGTAGCTCAATGGTAGAGCTTTTGCTTCCCAAGCAAGTGACGAGGGTTCGATTCCCTTCACCCGCTCCACCCTCGCCGGACGCGCCCATGCACGATCATCAGACACTGCTTACCTCATCTGACTTGACCGATTCCGGTCTTGACGGGTTCGCCTATGGCTACCGCGACCGCGTGCGGTTCTACGAGTTGGATGCGCTAAACCACGTCAACAATGTCGTGTTCCTGAAATGGTTCGAGACCATCCGCGTCTCCTACGCCATCTCCCGAGGCCTCACGACGTATTCACACGGCGCAGACGATCCACAACTGGTCGTGCGACACCTTTCGGCGGACTATCTGACGCCGATGTATCAAAACGAAATCTACACCCTCGCCGCGCGCACCCGGACGATCAAGCACTCCAGCATGATCATGGACTATGCGGTGGCCAGCAACGGTCAAATCCGCGGCACAGGCGATTGCGTGATTGTCAGTCTTGAACAAGACGGCCGCACCAGACGCGCGCATTTCCCGCACGCCGTCCGCGCTATGGTCGACCTCGACGGGTCCGAGCAGATCGACTAGCCGGCCAGCTCTGCAATATAGTCCAGCGCCGCACTTTGAAGCTCGCGAATATGCGGATCGTCAATGCCCATCGCTTCAAAATGCTCGATGATATTAGAAAGATACTCAAGACTTGAGCCGAAAAGTCCTGTCCCCGTCGCAAGATATCGGACCTGCTCGTCCCGCGTGATTTCCGAGCAGATAAGGTCAGCGTCATGGTCCGCCTGAAACGTCAGAACCTCCACCGTTTCATCCGACAACTCCGCCGGCACAAACACCGGAAGGTACCCCGGACCAATGCATTCCCGCCGCCAAAGGATCTCGGATTCACCCTCGATATCACTGGCCGCAATCCGAAACGCAAGACCGTCGCAACCTGCCCCATGATCAAGCGCCGCCATCACACCCGGAGTCTCCTCAGTGCCCCGCCCTCCCAGTGTGTCCTTCAATATGAACTGGCGGGAATAGCCCGGCACAAAAGCCCGTCGAACATCCGTGAATTTCAACGCCGGGTCCCACATTAGCGATCCATAGGCGAACACCCAAAGATCCTCGTCTGGTCGTCCGGTAAACGCTGCAAGCCGGATCGCCTCTCGCTCGGCGTCAGAATAAAACCAGTCCGTTCGAATGCCCGCCTTGCTGAGCCAGGCAAGAGTGTCGGCCATGCTTTGCGTGCGGAACCCTGACTGAGACGCAGGTTTGATCAGGTCGCGAAGTTCGGGGTGGCGGGCGAAAGGATCGTTCACAGTCGCGCACCCCTTGCAACCTCCACAAAGCGCGCAATGCTGTCCGCATCCACCGACCAGTCGCACACCAACCGCCCCAGAAGCAGCTCGTTCGGATCATCGCCCTGAAGCAACCCCTGCTCAATATAATAATACGCGCCTGCGTCGACCAACGCCTGATGTCGAAAACGCGGCATCCAGACGTAAATCATATTCGCACCGCGTGGAAACGCGAACTCAACATCGTCGATGTCCGACAGCCCCGCTTCCAGCGACACGGCCGACGCATTCGCCTTAGCTGCCAATTCAAGCCAAAGCCCATCCGTCAGATAGGCCTGCATCTGAGCCGCCAGATACCGCGCTTTGGAAAACACCAAGGCGCCCCGTTGCTGGCGCCGCCGGAACTCTAAGGCTTTGTCGGGATCAAAGATCACCGCCGCTTCAACTGCCATCGCCCCGTTCTTCGTCGCCCCGAACGAGACGGCGTCCACGCCCACTTTCCAAGACATCTCGGCCGCCGAACAGCCCAAGGCCGCCGCCGCATTGGCAAACCGCGCACCGTCCAAATGCAGGCTCAGGCCTTCGTTTCGGCACACTTTTGAGATCGCCGAAAGCTCCTCTAGACTGTAAAGCGTCCCCCGCTCGGTCACTTGCGTCAACGAAACTGGTCCACGAGCCGATTGTTTCAAATTTGACGGGTCAAAGCCCGAAATCGCAGTTTGAAGCTCGTCCGCATTAAACTTAGCTATATCCGCCCCAAGCGGCGTGATTTTCGCACCGTCCGTAAACGCCTCGGGGGCGTTGCATTCATCCACATGAATGTGGGCAAATTGCGCGGAAAAGATCGTGTCCCAGGGTCGGGCCAGGCATCCAAGCAAAAGCGCGTTCGCAGCCGTTCCCGTCGGCACCAAAAACACTGCCGCGTTCGGCGCCTCGAACACCTCGCGAACTTTTTCCACTGCGGCAGCCGTCAGAGCATCGGTCCCATAAGACGGCACCGCGCCGTCATTGGCCCGCACCAAAGCCTCCATGATCTTCGGGTGAACCGGTCCGTTATTGTCAGACGCAAACTTCATAGCTCTTCCTCGATGATATGGTCTTCCCATTCCTCTTCCGGCACCTCAAATTCTGGCACCGTCCAGCCCTGAACCGAGATACCCGCATCATGAACACTTTGGGCCGTGCCGGAAATCAGCGGGTGCCAGTTGTACAAAGGTTTGCCCTCGTGCAGCAACCGATAGGCACAGGTCGATGGCATCCAATAGGCTATTTTGTCGATATTGCTCGGCTTCAGAACAACACAATCCGGCACGAATTGCTTACGGATGTCATATTGCGCGCAGCGGCATGTCTCCCCGTCCAACAGACGGCATGCCACCCGCGTAAAGGCAATTTCCTGGGTATCGGGGTCTTCCAACTTATTTAGACAACAGCGCCCGCACCCATCGCAAAGTGCTTCCCATTCCCGCTTGTTAAGGTTCTTTAACGGCACTCGTTCCCAGTATTGGTCGCGCAGGCCATCGCGGTTTATCGGATCGGACTCCGACATCAGCGGGCCAAAATCTCGCGCGCACGAGCGGAATCTGCGTCCATCTGCACGATCAGCGCCTCGAGGCTATCAAACTTTTCTTCTGGCCGAAGATACTCGACAAGGGCAACAGACATCTGACTTCCGTAAAGGTCACCCCTGAAATCAAACACATGCGTTTCGAGGTTTGGGATATTTTCGCCAAACATCGGCCGCACACCCAAGGACGCCACCCCATCATAACGGCCTGCGTTTTCGCCAGTCAGAACATCGATGCGGACCGCATAGACACCAAACTTCGGCGGATGCAGCCCGGTGATCGACATGTTTGCCGTCGGATAGCCAAGGTCACGCCCACGCTGATCGCCGCGTTCAACCACACCCTCAATCCGATGCTGGTGCCCCAACATCATTGCTGCATCACGGGGTTGCCCCTCGGCCAAAGCCTCACGAATGCGCGTCGACGACACCTCCAGACCGGCCGTTTCTACCAGCTTAGCAATCGTCACTCCAAACCCAAACCGGTCCCCAAAGGCCTTCAGATCATCAGCCGTCCCGGCCCGATTTCTCCCAAAGCGGAAGTCCTGCCCAACCGTGACATGGGCCAATCCCAAACGTTCGCCCAAAATATCGCGGGCGAAATCTTCCGGCGACAAGGCCATCAACGCAGCATTGAACGGCAATTCATAAAGATGAATGACACCAAGTTTCGCAAGGCGATGCGAGCGCGCTTCGGCGTTCATCAATCTGAACGGCGGTGCATCGGGTATCAGTATTTCGCGCGGATGCGGCTCAAAAGTGACCACGCCAAGGGGGGCGCCCGTGACCGAAGCCGCCTGCCGCAAAACGGCCTGATGCCCAAGATGGACACCGTCGAAATTACCGATGGCGACCGTGGCCCCACGGTCGGCTGGGTCGAGATAAGTTGTGTCGCGATGGATGCGCATAAAAGTCCCGTAGCGTCCCCGCGCGGGACCCGCAACCCTCAGTCGAATTTGGCAGACGGAGCAAGCACTGACGCCTGTCCCTTAAGGACCGGTTTGCCATCCACAAGACATCGTGTGTCCAGCGTCACGCGGCGCTTTGAATAGTCGATTTCAAGGACTTCGACTTCTGCCGTGACGATGTCGCCCGGCCTGACCGGTGCCAGAAACTTCAGCGATTGACCAAGGTAAACGGACCCGTGACCGGGAAGCTGCTCGCCGATGACGGCCGAAATAAGCCCCGCCGTCAGCATACCATGCGCGATCCGGCCCGCGAAAATCGTATCGGCCGCATAAGCATCGTCCAAATGCACTGGGTTCCGGTCAGTGGACACTTCGGCGAACAACTCGATATCGCGATCCGTCACCTCTTTCGTCAAGGTGCAGACCATGCCGATCTCAATATCTTCAATTACAATTGTGCCGCGTGGCTGGTTGTCAAACATACCAAATCCTTCTCGCAATTTTATATCTTAAAAATTGCCCTTTACGCAACTTAATTACAGAATGGATTTGAAGGAGACAAGGATCATCTTGCTGCAAAGCAGCGTTCTTTGACTCAAAGACGCAAAAGTGTCGTCTCGACCGCCGGTCCGAGCCCGTCTTCAAGCGTGGTTTGAGATTGGGGTTCAGGTGTCAGAACAACGACCGCCGTCAGCCCCAGAATCAGGACTGCAAGTGTCCAGATCGGCAAGGCCCCCGCCTCGTCCCTAATAAATGGCAGCATGACGTTAACCATGATGTCTGATTGCGGCACAAAAAAGGCAGGCGCCGCTTGGTTCAGGTGTTGCGGATGACTTTCGAGAAAGCATCAAAAATGGGCTCAGCCCCAGCGATCAGGGAGCCACTTTCATGCGGTGCCTGATCACCCTCAAGGCTTTCAACCAAAGCACCTGCTTCTTTGGCGATCAACACGCCAGCCGCTATATCCCAGGAGTGCAAGCCCCGCTCCCAATAGCCGTCGTATCGGCCCGCCGCCACATAGGCGAGATCCAAAGCAGCAGCCCCAAACCGACGCACGCCCGCAACCGAGGGCATGATGCGCGCCAGATCTTGAAGCGTCGCAGGCAGGTCCGGACGCCCCCCAAATGGAATGCCCGTCGCAAAGATACTTTCGATCATTTTCGAGCGCGCAGACACCCGAAGACGGGTCTCGTTCATCCAGGCGCCCTGGCCTTTTTCAGAAAAGAAAAGCTCGTCCTTTGACGGATCGTAAACAACAGCCGCAACGATCTCGCCCTTATGCTCAAGGGCAATCGAGACAGCCCAATGCGGCAAGCCGTGCAAGAAGTTCGTCGTCCCATCCAGCGGATCAACGATCCACCGCCGTGTCGGGTCTTTACCCTCGACAGGCTCGCTTTCTTCGCCGACCCAGCCATAATTCGGACGCGCGGTCGTCAGGTCTTCTCGGATGATTTCTTCGGCGCGGATGTCGGCACGACTGACAAAGTCCCCCGCCCCTTTGGTCGACACCTGAAGGTTCTCCACTTCGCGGAAATCCTTGCTCAGAGACCGGCCAGCCTTGCGGGCGGCAAGGGTCATGACGTTCAGATTTGCGCTGCCTTGCATCGAGAAAACCTTTGTGATGATCGACGCCATTTACGGAAGGCGGCGCGTGTGAGCAAGCCCTAAAACCCCAACGCTCCTGCCATGAAACCCATTTGCCATTGCGTCACATAGGCCGCGAATGGCGTGACCTTGGGCGCGTCGCGCGTTTACACTCTTCCCTGACGGGGATGGTTTTAACAGCACGGGAGCACAACGCGGAACAACTACTTGCACAACTCATCGGTGATGCCGCAGGCGGCATCGGTGGCGGCGAAGCCGTCAAGGGCGCCGAGATAGGCAACCTCATCGCAGGCGCAGTCGGCGGCGGCCAACTTCTTGGCGGCCTTCTTGGATCGGGCGCCGCCGCAGCGCGCGGTCTCGATATCGCAAGCATGACCAGCAAGCTTGTCGGGGGCGGCGTTGCAGGCCTTGTCGTTCAGGTCGTGCTCGGCACAGTCATGAAGAAAATGCGCGGCTAACGCTTTCACGGGCTTTGCGGCTTAATCAGCCCAAGGCCCGTGAAAACCTTCGCCGTCGCGATCCAAACGCTTAAACCCGTGACGGCCGAAGAAGTCGCGCTGTGCTTGGATCAGATCGGTCGTCCCACGGGCGCGCCGCAACGTGTCAAAGAACGACAAAGACGCCGCCATCGCCGGGACCGATTGCCCCTCTGACATCGCCGACGTCACGACGCGACGCAGCGCGGGCACCGTCTCTTTCAGGCGATCTGAAAAAGCAGGCGCGAGGATAAGCTGACCATGTGGCAGTTCCTCGCGGATCGCCGAAGAAATATCATCCAACAAAGACGACCGGATGATACACCCTGCCCGCCAAATTTCAGCGATACGCGCCAGATCAAGCGACCAGTCAAACTCGTCCGAGGCCGCCGCCAAAAGTGCCATACCCTGCCCGTAAGTAATGATCCGCGCGGCAAGCAATGCCGCCTCCATATCCGCCTCTGATACGGACGCCACCCCCGCACCCAAGGGAAACGCGAACTCAGCGGCAGCCCGTGTCTCGCGCAGCGCCGACCAGGACCGGGCAGCAACCGCGCTTTCGATTGCCGTCGCCGATTGACCCATTTTCAACGCCTCAATCACAGTCCAACGCCCGGTGCCCTTTTGCCCTGCTTGATCAAGGATCACATCAACGATGGGTTTGTCGGTTTCACCGTCCTTCGTATTCAGAATTTCCGACGTTATCTCAATCAGATAGGACTGAAGCGCGCCTGCATTCCACTGCCCAAACAAGGCCGCCATCTGCGCCATGTCGCGCCCGTCTGCGCGCAACAGCCCATAGGCCTCAGCGATCAATTGCATGTCCGCGTATTCAATACCGTTGTGCACCGTTTTGACGAAATGCCCCGCCCCGTCAGGTCCAAGGAAATCCGCGCAAGCGTCGCCCTCAAACTTCGCGGCTATTGCCTCGATGATGTCGCGGATCGACGCATATGCCTCAGGTGTTCCGCCGACCATAATAGACGGGCCATACCGCGCGCCCTCTTCACCGCCAGAAACACCGACCCCTAAAAACCGCAATCTCGCAGCTTCGATCGCCTTCGCGCGCCGACGCGTATCATTGAAATTAGCATTGCCTGCATCGATGATCAGATCGCCCGCCTCCAGAAGAGGAACCAACGCCTCGATCACCGCATCGACCGGCCCCCCAGCGTTCACCATGATTAGCACAGCACGCGGCGGCATTAACGATGCCACAAAATCCTCAAGGCTTTCTGAAGGCTCAAGCCGTTCGGCCAAAGCGCCGGCATCGTCCACGACTGCGCGCGTTTTGCCCGGCGAGCGGTTGTGCACCGCCACATCAAATCCATTGTCCGCGATATTAAGCGCAAGTGCTGCGCCCATCGTGCCCATGCCAGTCACGCCAATTCGTGCCATTCAATCCCCCTATCGCCTGTCCCGCCAAGCTAGGCATCAGCGCGCCAGACGCAAGTGTCACGCTGCCTTGGGGGCGATCACACCTAGAAGAGCTTCCACTAAAGCATCATCGCGATGACGCAGCGGCGCGTTCAACGTGTCGGCCATGGCCATCCGCAACAACAGTCCTAAAAGGGCTGTGTGAACCGCGACCGCAGCCCGGCGCGCCTCGACCAATCGGGCATACCGCCCGCCTTTCAGCAGACAATCGGCAAGCGCGTCGTGCATTTCAGTGGTTGCGGGATGCATCCGGCCAAGCGTCGTCACCATCGCCCCATCCCGTCCCGGACGCTGCCCGATCTGCGGCGTCACGTACATCATCCGAAACCGGTCCAGATCAGACATGTGATAGACCGCCAAAGCCTCGACCAAGCCACGGATCGCGGCATCCGGCGCCGCGTTGGCCTTGATCGCTGACTTGCCTGCCGTGGCTTCCGCTTCAAGCGCCGGTCGCACCAAAGCTTCAAGAAGTCGGGCCTTGTTCGGAAACCAGTAAATTACCGCCTGTTTCGACACTCCGACCCGGCGGGAAATCGCCTCAAAGGTCAGCTTGTCCGGCCCAAAATCGCGGACAATGGCGCGCGCCGCCTCCAAAATCAGGTCTGCCGTTTTGGAATTGCTTTTAGCCATCCCGCCCCACTCATACAAAACACCAAGGCCTAGGGTACGCCCCAACTTGTCGTCGGTAAAGGACGCAAGCATCTGGAAACAATTGGTTTCCTTTTGAGAAACTTAGACCTCGACGGCGCGCTGCATCTGCATCGGGACCTTGCGCGCCAGTTGCAACAGATGCGCCATATAGGGTTTCGTGGTCTCATCGCTGCGTATTGCCGCATAAAGTCGCTTGCTTAGACCGACTTTGGTGACGGGTCGCGTCACATAATCCGAATGGTAGCGCACCTCGCGCACTACCCAATCGGGCAGAACCGCTACGCCACGATTTGAAGCGACCAAAAGCAAGATAACGGCGGTCAATTCCACTTGCCGCACGCCGCGCGGCTCGACCTTGGCCGGGGTCAACAGCTCGGAAAACACATCCAAACGCGACCGCTCCACCGGATAGGTGATCAACACCTCATCGCGAAAATCCTCGGCCTCGACGTAAGGCTTGGCCGCCAGTGGATGCAACGCTGCCGCCACGAACACCGGTTCATAGTCAAACAGGGGCGTAAACGTCACATCCGCCAAAACCTCGGGGTCCGAAGACACTACTAGATCAACCTCTTCACGCGCCAATGCAGGCAAAGCATCAAACGCCAGCCCCGGACGAATATCCACGTCAACATCCGGCCAGGCTTTGCGGAACTCTTCCAGGACTGGAAACAGCCACTCAAAACAGGCATGGCACTCAATCGCGATATGCAACCGCCCCGATTTTCCGGACCGAAGATTGCGAAAATCATCCTCCATCGCCTCAACCTCGGGAAGAACCTTTTCCGCCAGTTTCAACAGCCTATGCCCCGCCGACGACAGTTTCAGCGGCTTGGAACGTCGCACGAACAACTCAAGTCCTGCCTGATCTTCAAGCCCCTTCACCTGATGGCTTAGCGCCGACTGCGTGATGTTCAAAAGGTCGGCCGCTCGCGCCAGACCACCCGCGCTGTGGATCGCGCGTATTGTGCGCAAATGGCGAAACTCGATATGCATACTTGAGCAGGCCTCATGAAGATTGTGAGAATTATGAGTTTGTTTCACATTTGGACTTATGAGACAAGATGCCAATAAGGAGTTGTCCCCCATGTCTCGTCCTACGATTTCATTTGAGTTTTTCCCGCCGCAATCACTCGAAGCCTCGTTCCGGCTTTGGGAAACGGTGAATACTCTGTCGCATCTCGATCCGTCCTTCGTCTCGGTTACCTACGGCGCGGGCGGCAACACACGCGCGCTGACCCACGAGGCCGTCGAAACACTTGGGCGTCACATGGGCCTCAACGTCGCGGCGCATCTCACTTGCGTTGACGCGACCCGCGCTGAAACCCTCGCCATCGCGGACCAATACGCCCGCGCAGGCGTCAACCGGATCGTCGCACTGCGTGGTGATCCCCCGAAGGGCGCGGGCAATTTCAAGGCACTTGCGGACGGCTTTGCTAATTCTGTGGAACTTGTGACGGCCCTTGCCGATACTGGAAATTTCGAGATCACAGTCGGCGCCTACCCCGACACCCATCCCGAAGCCGCGCATGACAACGCGGATATTGACTGGCTGAAGCGCAAGATTGACGCCGGGGCCTCAAACGCGATCACGCAATTCTTCTTTGAAGCCGAAGCCTTCCTGCGCTTTCGCGACCGTTGCACGGCCGCCGGTATCACCGCCGAGATCATACCCGGCATCCTGCCGATCGAAAACTGGCGCGGCACCCAACGCTTTGCAAAGTGCTGCGGCGCGCGCGTTCCAAACGAATTGTCCGCCATGTTCGAAATCGCAGAACGCGACGGGCGCACCGACCTTCTGGCCACAGCAATCTGCACCGAGCTTTGCTCGGACCTTCTTGATGAAGGCGCGAAGCACTTGCATTTCTATACGCTGAATAAACCCGGCCTCACTCGTGATGTGGTGCATGCCTTAGGCCTTGCTCCCGACGCGAGCCTCGCCAAAGTCGCGTAAAGCCGCGCTCTAGACATCCAGAACCGCATCGTCGGCAAACTCAACCGCGCGCGGCGACCGACCGGCCGCCGACGGATGCAACCGTTCGCTCGGGTCGCGCCCCACGACGCGCCTCTTGCGCGCCAGGAATATCTTGCCCCAGTTGCGCCAGGTCCCCACAGACGGAGCATCAGCGTTCATCTCGAACCACGTCCGCCAGCCTTCCGGCAACGGCAATGCGCAGCCTTCCAACCGCTCGACCATCCACACAAGCGGGATATTCGACAAAGGTCGCGCCGCCACAAATCCCGACAAATGCCCGCCCACATCGCTGTGACTGCCACGAAACCAGACCTGCTGAATGGTCCCGTCCCAATCCGACCGTGTTTCCCATAACACCGGTTTAAATGCCTCACGGGTCTCATCCAAAGCCAACGCGTGAAACCCATGCTTAATTGAAAGCCCAAGCCGATGGTTGTGAAACGCGTGCTTCACCTCGCTCCAGCGCCACACAAATGGCGCACGAAACCCCAGCGACTTCACCGTATCAAAGACCGCGACCGCCTCGATCGGGGCCTCTGCGTGGCAAAACGCTGTTGTAAATTCCGCCACGATCTCGGGATCATGATTTTGCTGATAATGGCGATAGGCTTCGGTCACCATCCGCTCGGTCGCATTCTCTCGCCTCAATAGCCCGACCCGGTCAATCACGCCCGCCAAAGACCGCGCAGCGTAAGCCCCCCGCGAATAGCCCACCAAAAAGATCGTATCGCCGGGGCGATACCGCGACGCAAGCCAACCATAGGCGCGCCGGATCTGCCGGTTGATGCCGCGCCCCTCGATCACATTCAACGTCGCAGACCAATCGGTCCACTGCACACCCGCCTCGTAAAACAGGCTCACCGGCCTCTCCCCAACTTCGTCTTCCAGAAGCTTGTAAATCAGCCCGACGTTCGTCTCGCTGCCCTCGTCAAGCATCGACATCGTGCCATCAAGCAGGATCACATGGGTCGCCGCCTCGCGCACGATCTGTGGCGAGGACCGCTCGGTCCGGCGGAAAAAGCCTAATAGGCCTTTCAGGCGCTCGCCCAAAGCCATCAGAACCCTGACCCCGTCGGGCCGCAATTAAGAAACGTCATCTCCATGGGAAATGACCTAAGCCTCAAGCCTCGGATTTTCCATGAAATTCGCTGTGAAGTTTGTTGCGGTACCGATTAGGCAAGACAATCCGTAGTCACGACCTCGATGGCGCCGTAACCATTAAAGCGCGTGACCGTCGCCGTGGAATAAGCACCAAGCCCGTGCCAGACCAACCAATCACCCTCGGCCAGATCGCCCGGAAGCGGCACAGTGCCCGGCAACCGGTCCAGCGAGTCGCAGGTTGGACCGAACACAATATGCTCGACCGGCGCTGCCTTACGAATGCACCCCGAGGCAACCGGTTCGATGCGGTCAATGTTGCCAAGGATCGGCAATTCCGCCAGCCCGCCGTAAATTCCGTCGTTCAAAAACACCGCCCCGTCTTCGCGGATTGCTTTGACGCGGGTCGCAAGACTAAAGGATTCCGCCACCATCGCGCGCCCCGGCTCACACACCAACGCCGGCACATCCGCGCCAAACGCGCACAGGGTGGCAGTTTTGATCGCGGCAAAGATTGCCTCAAGGTCAGGGGCCCCGCCCGTGCGGTGCGCCGCAAATCCGCCACCCACGTTCAGACGCACAAGCTTAACGCCCGCCCGCTGCGCAACTTCCGCACAAATATCGATATAGGCCCGCCAAGCTGCAGGATCAGCGCATTGCGTGCCCGGATGAAACGTCATCGACGCGGTAAAGCCAGCCTCGGCAACCGCCTTCAAAAGCGCGACTGCCAACTCTGGGTCCGCGCCAAACTTCGCGCCAAAATCATAGATCGCGCCCTTCACCGGCAGGCGCAAGCGCACCGACACTTCGGCCGACAACGGCACGCCGCCGCGAACCAATTTTCCAAGTTCACCCAGCGAGTCGACCGAATACGACGCCACACCATGCCCGATGGAAGCGGCAACCTCTGCCTCTGACCGCACCGGGTTGTTGTAGTGAAGCACCGCGCTCGGCATCAGCTGTTTCACCCGCGCCATCTCAAACGGCGACGCCACATCGAACGCCTCCACACCGGCAGCCATCAGATTTTGAAGCACTTCCTCGGCATCATTCGCCTTGACCGCATAGGTCACAAGCCCGGGAAAACCCGACAAAAATCGCCTGGCTGTCGCCTGCAAAATCGACGGCGCAAAATACAGCACCGGATGGTCCGGACGCTGGGATAAAAGATGCCGGGACGGGGCGGAGTAAAGGGTGGCAACCAGAGACATCAGCGTTCCTTCTGCAATGCCAAAAGTGGTAAAGTTACACAGTTTTACCGATTCAAACTGACGAAAGATATTGTATATTCGACGATTTAGATGCTATTATGTTACAAATCGCCGAAGCAGGACTGCATATGGACGAAATTGATGACACTTTGATCGAACTTCTGGTCGAGAATGCCCGCATGCCCGTGGCAAACTTGGCCACAAAAATGAACCTTGCGCGCTCCACCGTTCAGGCGCGGCTCGAGCGCCTTGAGCAAAGGGGCATCATCACCGGCTACACCGTGCGCCTTGGCGACATAATGCGGTCCGAACGGCTGCGTGCCACCGTGCTTTTGCAGATCGACCCGATGAAGCTTCCCGCCGTCTTGTCAAAACTCAAAGCCCTTCCCGAGGTCCGCGCCGCCCACACGGCATCGGGCCGCTTTGACCTCATCGTAACGCTCTCGGCACAGACCACAGAAGTCCTCGACAGCGCGCTTGACGCCATCGGCACCGTCAACGGCGTACGTACCTCGGAATCGCTGATCCACCTCACGACCAGGATCGACCGCCGCGCATTCTGAAACACCTCATATCGCCCCCCGCCGATCACGCCTTTTCCTCACGCGACGGCCACGCTAAAAGCCACGCGCCAGCAATGAAGAAAGCGGACCCCATGCCGATGCACAAGACATTCGATGCTCAAGAAGCCGAAGCCCGCCTTTACGAGGCTTGGGAAGCCGCAGGCGCGTTCAAAGCCGGGGCCAACGCGCACGATGGGGCCGAGACCTTTTCGATCATGATCCCGCCCCCGAACGTCACCGGCGTTCTGCACATGGGCCACGCCTTCAACAACACGCTGCAAGACATTCTGACCCGCTGGCACCGGATGCAGGGACACGACACGCTCTGGCAGCCCGGCCAGGACCACGCAGGCATCGCCACACAGATGGTTGTCGAACGCCAGTTGGGCGAAGACGGCAAACGCCGCACCGACTTCACGCGTGAAGAGTTCACCGCCAAAATCTGGGATTGGAAACAGAAATCCGGTGGCACGATCATCGAACAGCTAAAGCGCCTCGGTGCCTCCTGCGACTGGTCCCGCAACGCCTTTACTATGTCCGGTGCACCTGGCGCTCCTGCGGGCGAAGAAGGCAATTTCCACGATGCCGTCATCAAAGTCTTTGTTAAGATGTTTGAAGACGGGTTGATCTATCGGGGCAAACGCCTCGTCAATTGGGACCCGCATTTTGAAACCGCTATTTCCGATCTCGAAGTCGAAAATATCGAGGTCGACGGCCACATGTGGCACTTCAAATACCCTCTCGCAGATGGGGCGACCTACGAATACGTCGAGAAAGACGAGAATGGAAATGTCACCCTGCGCGAGGTCCGCGACTACATCTCCATCGCCACCACGCGCCCCGAAACCATGCTCGGCGACGGCGCGGTCGCGGTTCACCCTTTAGATGAACGCTACGCCTCAATCATCGGTAAATTATGTGAAATCCCGATTGGACCGAAAGAAGACCGCCGCCTGATCCCGATCATCACCGACGAATACCCTGACCCTGACTTCGGCTCGGGCGCAGTCAAAATCACCGGCGCGCACGACTTCAACGACTATCAGGTTGCCAAGCGAGGCAGCATTCCTATGTATCGCCTGATGGACACGAAGGGGGCGATGCGCAACGACGGCGCGCCCTACGCCGAAATGTCCGCCACCGCGATGTCCGTCGCCATAGGCGAGCGCACTCTGTCCGAAGCCGAAGCCGACACCATTAACCTAATCCCCGACGATCTCCGTGGCCTCGACCGGTTCGAGGCGCGCGAGAAAGTCATTGCACAGATCACCGAAGAGGGGCTTGCAGTCACCTATCTCCACAAGGAAATCGACCCAGAAACCAACTCCGAAGACCTGAGCCGCCGTCCGCTTGTTGACGCCAAGAAAATCATGCAGCCCTTCGGAGACCGCTCCAAAGTGGTCATCGAGCCCATGCTCACCGACCAATGGTTCGTCGACACCGACAAGATTGTTGGCCCCGCGCTGGAAGCTGTCCGCGACGGCACGACCGAAATCCTCCCCGAGCAGCACAAGAAGGTCTACTTCAACTGGCTGGAAAACATTGAGCCTTGGTGCATCTCGCGCCAGCTATGGTGGGGGCATCAGATTCCGGTTTGGTATGGTTTTGACCTCAGTGGCGCAGGCTTCAAGGACGATGAAGGCGACGGTGCACTCGACGAAGTTGAACTGAGACGTCTATTGTCCGACCAGTCGCTGCTCAAAGGTGACGAACACCACCACGCTGCCGCCAGTTTCGACGACGTTACAACACGCTTCGGAGATGTACTTTCAACGCTACCGACACCGCTCCACCGCGCTCGTGTCGTCGAGGTCGAAGACCGTAGCGCCGCAGTAAAAGCAATTGCCGCAAGTCTCGCCGACTACAACATCAGCCAAGACCCAACGCATCTCGTCTACCCGGTCTACCGCGACCCTGACGTCTTGGACACATGGTTCTCCTCCGGCCTCTGGCCCATCGGCACCCTAGGGTGGCCCGAACAAACCGAGGCGCTCGACAAATACTTCCCCACTTCCGTCCTCGTCACCGGCTTTGACATCATTTTCTTCTGGGTCGCCCGGATGATGATGATGCAATACGCCGTCGTGGGTGAGCGGCCCTTCGACACCGTCTACGTCCACGCGCTTGTGCGCGACGAGAAGGGAAAGAAGATGTCGAAATCTCTTGGAAACGTCCTAGATCCCCTTGAACTCATTAACGAATACGGTGCTGATGCCGTTCGCTTTACGGTCACCTCAATGGCCGCAATGGGCCGCGACCTGAAACTCAGCACTCAACGCATCGCAGGCTACCGGAACTTCGGAACCAAGCTTTGGAACGCCTCGCGTTTCGCCGAAATGAACGGCGTCTTCGGCGCGCCTCGCTGGCAACCGGGCGAGCCCCTGAACGCCACCGCCAACAAGTGGATCATTGGTGAAGTTGCAAAGACACGCGAGGCCGTCGACGAGGCCCTTGCCGCCTTCCGCTTCAACGACGCCGCCAACACGCTCTACGCCTTCACCTACACCTATTGCGACTGGTATCTGGAGTTCTCCAAGCCACTGTTTGACACCGACGACGCCGACGAGACACGTGAAGTCATGGCCTGGGCGCTCGATCAGATGCTGACGCTTCTGCACCCAATCATGCCTTTCATCACCGAAGAAATCTGGGGCCTCTCTGCCAGCCGCTCCAAAATGCTGATCCACGCCGACTGGCCCACATACGGCAGCGAACTCGTCGACGACGCGGCCGTCTCCGAAATGCGCTGGGTCCGTGATGTGATCGAAAAAGTCCGTCGCATCCGTGGCGAAATGAACGTACCGAAATCGCTCAAAGCCCCGCTCCTGCAACTGGCCTGCGACGACACGGGCAAAGCGGCCTGGGCGCGCAATGAAGTCATCATCTTGCGCGACCGCGAAGCAGGCATCGAAAGCCTGACCCCCGCCGACACCGCCCCGAAAGGCGCGGCCACCATCGCCGTAGACGGCGCAACATTCGCACTCCCGCTCGAGGGCCTGATCGACGTGGCGGCGGAAAAATCCCGCCTCGAAAAGTCGCTGCAGAAACTCGCAAAAGAACTCGGAGGCATGCGTGGCCGCCTCAACAACCCGAAATTCCTCGAAAGCGCGCCAGACGAGGTCATCGCCGAGACGAAGGAAAACCTCGCAGCGCGACAAGAGGAAGAAACGCGCCTGAAAACAGCGCTGGATCGCCTCGCCGAGGTCAGCTAAACGGCTTCTTTGGGTCAATAAATTCCAGGCCGCGTGGGGGGTGCAGCCTCCCCAACCCAAGGCGGCGCCCCAAATGCGCGGAGCTATACGCTACCTTACGATCCGATCGATTGCTCGCGTCACGCCGAGTGATTTGTCGCAAACCAAAGTTAGCACTTGCCGCCCCGCAGGCTTGGTTGCCACCACCGGCACAAACCGCGCCCCGGCTGCTGCGGCCGCCGTCACCGTGAATGTTCTTCGGCTCATCATCGTCAAAAGCCCCCTTTAGTTGCGAGCAGCTCTCAACCAAGTGTCTTCCGCCGAAAATTCAATCCCTTGCGCCTGCCCCCTATCAGTGGTCATCGTATCTCATGACAAAACCACCCCTGACACCGCTGGCTGAAAGCCTCCCCGCCTCCGTCCCCTTCGTCGGCCCCGAAGCCACCGAGCGCAAAATGGGCAAACCGTTCGAGGCCCGCCTTGGCGCCAACGAAAGCGTTTTCGGACCTTCACCCAAAGCCATCGCGGCGATGGAAGAGGGTGCCAGCGACATCTGGATGTACGCCGACCCCGAAAGCCACGAGCTGCGCCGCGCCATCGCCCGCCACCTAAAAGTGGCCGCCGATGAGGTCGTCGTCGGCGAAGGCATCGACACGCTTTTGGGCTATCTCGTGCGCCTCTACGTCACCGAAGGCACAAACGTTGTCACCTCGGACGGCGCCTATCCGACCTTCAACTACCACGTCACAGGCTATGGCGGCACACTAACCAAAGTACCGTTCAAAGACGACATGGAAGACCCAGAGGCCCTGCTGAAAGCCGCCTCGGAAACCGACGCCCGGCTTATCTACATCTCCAACCCCGACAACCCGATGGGCACCAACCATGAATATGGCGTCATCGACGACATGATCGCAGATCTCGCGCCCGAATGCCTCCTCGTCATTGACGAGGCTTACGTTGAGTTTGTCGAAGACGACAGCGTGCCCGAGATTGACACCACCAACCCCAATGTCGTGCGTTTTCGCACGTTTTCAAAAGGGTACGGGATGGCAGGCGCACGCGTCGGCTATGCTTTCGGGCACCGCGATATCATTCAGGCCTTCGAGAAAGTACGCAATCACTTCGGCCTGAACCGCGCCGCACAAGCCGGCGCGCTGGCCGCACTTCAGGATCAGAAGTACCTTCAAAGCATCGTCACAAAGGTTGCCGAGGCCCGGACTCGCATCGTAGAGATCGCCAAAGCCAACGGCCTCACGCCTATCCCGTCGGCGGCAAACTTCGTCGCCCTCGACTGTGGGAAAGATGCAGACTTCGCAAGGGCCGTGCTCGAAGAACTCGGGGCCCGAGGCATCTTTGTGCGCAAACCCTTCGCAGACCCCGGCGACCGCTGCATCCGCGTCACATGCGGTCGCCCGCAAGACCTCGATCTCTTCGAAATCGCCCTCCCAGAAGCACTGGAAGCGGCAAAATCCCGCTAAACCAAATCACTCGCGCGATTTTGTGGCGCTCGTTACTGGCTTCTTTAGCGTTTGCTGGTACTATTTTTGCCATGAGCGACGAACGCCAGGCATATCCTGACACGGTGCAGAACTATACGAACGCATTTCTCGCCTCCTTCGGCGTGATCGTCTTTTTGATTCTATTTGCGATCTGGGCGGTCTGGGGACTTATCGTGGCTGGCCTTCTAAGCGCGCTCGCTGACCGCCTGATAACCGCAGATTTCCGTAGTAGATCAGACGGTTAGGCAGCACCCGCCACGACACCCGCTGCAGCTTCAACCCCGCCCTTGGAGTGTTCGATCCCAACAGCCGTCAACCCGGCCTCGATCGTCGCCAGCGCCCCCAGCACCATTTGCGCATTCACATGGCCCATGTGCCCGACCCGAAAGAAATGATGCCACTCCGGCGCCTCCACAGGCGCCATTCCAAGCCCGATCCCAAGCGTCAGCCCGGCGCGCGTTTCAACCCAGTTGCGCAATTCGGTGCTTTTCGCCGACCCAACCCGAACCGACGTCACCGCGTGGCTTCGATTGGCGCGCTCTGCCACATTCAGCTCCATCGGTCCTGCCTCGCCCCAGCGCTCAAAGGCCGCCCAGACCGTGCTCGCCAAAACCGAGTGTCGGCGCAAAACGTTGTCCAATCCCTCTTCGGCAATCATATCAAGGGCGGCGCGCAGCCCATACAGATGGTGCGTCGGCGCTGTGCCACAGAAATATAGGTAAAATGCGTCCGGATCGACGCGCGGGCGCCAGTCCCAATAGGGCGTCACGCAATTGGCCACATCGCGCGCACGGTCCGCTTTATTGTTAAAAAATACGAAGCCCATGCCCGGCGGCGTCATCAGACCCTTCTGACAGCCCGCCACCATTACATCGACGCCCCATGCATCCATCCGGAAATCGTCACACCCAAGACAGGCAATGCAATCAATCATCAAAAGTGCTGGATGGGCGACCTCGTCCATGGCCCGGCGCAGCGCTGCCACATCGTTCCTGATCGACGTCGATGTATCCACCTGCACCGTCATCACAGCTTTAATCTCATGGCCCTTATCGGCCAGCAACCGCTCCGCCAATCGTCCGAAATCAATCTTTGCGCGCTGGCCAAAATCCATCACTTCGGCGTCAATCCCAAGCGCGCGCGCCATCCCGGCCCACCCTTCCGAGAACGTTCCCGTCGACGGCACCAACACCTTATCACCGCGAGACAGCGTGTTCGTCAGCGCCGCTTCCCAGACGCCGTGGCCGTTCGCAATATAGATCGCCGCGTGGCCTGACGTCCCCGCGATCGCCTTCAAATCCGTAACGATCCCCGGCACCATATCGGCCAGTTCCCCGTGATAAATGTTGGGCGCAGGGCGATGCATCGCCGCCAAAACGCGATCGGGAATCACCGAAGGCCCCGGAATTGCAAGATAGTGCCGACCATTTCCAAGCGACATTGAGGCATCTCCTACACACAAACACGGGTTCCTAAGACGCCCCAAACGTCGGGTCAATCACCCGCTTGCTTGTCTGCCCGGCCTATCACGGCTAGTCAGACCCGAAACCAAAAGATCGAAGTGCACGTGACAAACCCTGACGCCCCCCTTGGACAAGAGAGAACCGACGATGGCGAACGCCGTCCGCTCGTCGGTTGGCTGTGGCGTACCTATCTGAAGCCACAACGCGTTTTTATTGGGATCGCCCTCTTCCTTATGGCCATCGAGGGCTCGATGCTTGGCGCGCTCAGCTACATCGTCCGGCCAATGTTCGATCAGGTCTTCATCGCCGGGGATCGCGCGGCTGTTGGGTTGGTCGCAGCGGCGGTCGGCTCAATCTTCGTGATCCGGGCGATCTCGGCATTCGGCCATCGCACATTGATGCAAGGTGCGGGTCTGCGGATAATCACGTCGATGCAAAAAGACATGGTCGCTCACCTCGTCACACTGGACAGCCGTTTCTTTCAGTCCAACCCGCCCGGCACCTTGATCGAACGGGTACGCGGAGACACCAGCCAGGCCAACAACATCTGGGCAGTGGTCCTTGGCGTGGTGGGGCGCGACATCGTCAGCCTCATCGCCCTTTTGGCTGTCGCCATTTCGGTGGACTGGCTCTGGACTCTGATCGCCGTGGCAGGCGCCCCACTTCTTCTCGGCCCGGTCATTGGGTTGCAACGATACGTGCGTAAACGCGCGTTTGCCGCCCGTGACGCCGCCGCAAGGCTATCCAACCGCCTTGACGAGATTTTCCACGGCATCAATACGATCAAACTGAACACCAGCGAAAACCGCGAAAACAACCGCTTCAGCACCACCGCAGCCGGCTACCTCAAACAGGAAATGCACGCGCGTATTGGTCAGGCCGCAATCCCCGCCATGACCGATTTGGTGGCGGCTATCGGCTTTGCAGGCGTGCTTGTCTACGGGGGCAATCAGATCATCGACGGAGACAAAACAGTCGGCGAGTTCATGTCGTTCTTCACCGCCATGGGCCTAATTTTCGAGCCCCTGCGCCGCGTCGCCAACGTCACCGGTGCCTGGCAGGCCGCCCGCGCCAGCCTTGAGCGCATCCAGGACGTCTTTGAAGCTAGGCCGACAATCACATCGTCCACAGACCCGAAACCCGCGATTGTCGCCCCCGAAACCGCAGATATTGTGCTCGAGAACATCGTGGTGCGCTACGGCGGCGAACCCGCCCTTAGCGGCGCGACCTTCACTGCCAAAGCCGGTCAGACCACCGCGCTTGTTGGGGCATCAGGCGCCGGAAAATCAACCATTTTTAATGTTCTGACGCGACTTGTTGATCCCAGCGAAGGTACAATTACGATCCATGATACCAAAAGCACTGACCTTACGCTGGCCGACCTGCGCGCGCTCTATTCGGTCGTGACCCAGGACGCGCCGATGTTTGACGAAAGCTTGCGCGACAATATCGTCCTCAACACACCCGGCGTCACCGATGCTCAATTGGCGGACGCAGTTGAGGCCGCGCATCTCACCGAAGTCGTAGACCGCTTGCCTCAAGGCCTCGAAAGCCCCGCAGGACCGCGCGGCTCGGCCCTTTCAGGGGGCCAGCGCCAGCGCGTCGCCATCGCTCGCGCCCTTCTGCGTAACGCACCCGTGCTGCTTCTGGACGAGGCAACATCCGCCCTCGACGCGCAGTCCGAAGTCCGCGTGCAGGCCGCTCTTGATGATCTGGCCAAGAACCGCACGACGCTGGTGATCGCTCACCGCCTCTCGACCATCCGGAACGCAGACAAAATCGTGGTGATGGATCAGGGACGGGTCGTCGATGAAGGCCGCCACGAAGAGCTTCTCGCGCGCGGCGGAGTCTACGCCAGCCTCTACGCGCTACAATTCGCCAATAGCTAGCGCTTCCCCTCGTATCCGCGCATAAGGTCCGCGGGACGCACCCCAGAAAAATACCGCAAAAGCGTCCAAACATTGCGCAAGATGCGCCGTGTCCACCCATCCGCCTTGTAGCGCGCGGCAGACGTCTCGGCCACCGCCTCCAACATCCGAAGCCGCCCTTTCAATGCCCTTGCAAGGGCGACGTCCTCCATCAATGGAACCTCCGGCACCCCGCCCACGTCTTTCAGAACCGCGCACTGAACCAAAAGCCCCTGATCGCCGTAAGGCAAACCCAACACCTTCGAACGCAAGTTCGCACCAAAAGCCACCAACGCCGGCGCCATTCCGCGCGCGCGAAACGCAAGCCGAAAATACCCCGCCTCGCCCGGATGCCCCGCCATATGACGCACAACCGACTCAACCCAATACGGCCCAAGGTGCGTGTCGGCGTGCAGGATCATAACCCACTCGCCGCGCGCCAACGCAACGCCGCGCGCAATCTGCCCACCACGCCCCGCAGGTCCCTCGACGATCACCGCACCAAGCGCGCGCGCAACCTCCAAAGTACCATCATCCGAGCCCCCATCCGACACGATCAACTCGCCGATCATTCCCTCGGTCACGCCTGTCAACAACGCTTCAGCGGTCTGCGGCAATAAAGCCGCGACATTCAGGGTTGGGATCACAACAGATAAGGGGGCGCGCATGGGGTGAAGTCCTGATTGGTTCGCTCTATATAGAGGTGAGACAACAGGAGAGACCAGCATGCACGGCCGCACAGTTTTAAGGATCACCGGCAGCGACAGCACCAATTTCCTGCAAAACCTCATCACCAACGATATGGCGCGCCTTGGCGATGGCCTCGTGTGGACCGCTTTGTTGACGCCACAGGGCAAATACCTCGCCGACTTCTTCCTTCTGCGCGACGGCGACAGCGTCCTTCTTGACGTTGCCGATAGCCTTGCCCAGGGCCTCGCGCAGCGCCTCACGCTTTACAAACTGCGCGCCGATGTGAAAATCGAAGCCACCGACATTCAACCCTCCCGCGGCCCCGGCCTCGCGCCAACGGGCGCGTTTGCGGATCCAAGACACGCCGAGATGGGCTGGCGCGCCTACGATGGCCGTGCCGATCAACCCGCCGACTGGGACGCACTGCGCGTCGAACACCTCATCCCCGAAACCGGGATCGAGCTTGTCCCAAACGAAAGCTACCCGCTTGAGGTCG
>CAJQNG010000265.1 GCA_905479635.1 uncultured Boseongicola sp.
CCGCCACTGGCCTTAGGTTGATAGCCGGGCTTGTCTTTGAGGTAGTCTGTTCGCAGTTGGTAGAGTCGGGCGCGACTTACGCCTAGGCGGGCAGCGGCACTAGAGGCATCCAATGAGCCGGAGTTGAAATCCTTGAGGATACGCCGGACGAATTCGGGTGGCAGGCGATGAATGAGCTGTTTCTTTGCACGCCGGGAAGCATCGGCTATATCCGCTTGCTTGGGCAACCGCGGAACATGGGGGCGCTGCCCCCAAACCCCCGGAGTATTTCTTCCAAGAAGAAACGACGGGAAACATAGGGATACGGGGAGTTTTAGATGTCTACTGTGATTAAGAATGGCACTGTGGTAACGGCGGATCTGACCTATAGCGCGGATGTATTGGTTGAAGGCGACGTGATCGTTGAGATTGGTCAGGGGCTTTCTGGCGATACGGAGTTGGACGCCACTGGGTGCTATGTGATGCCGGGCGGAATTGATCCGCATACGCACCTAGAGATGCCGTTCATGGGGACGTATTCAACGGACGATTTTGAGAGCGGGACTCGGGCAGCTTTATCGGGTGGCACGACGATGGTTGTCGACTTTGCGTTGCCGGCACCGGGGCAGGGGCTGCATGATGCGCTTGCGATGTGGCACAACAAATCGACGCGGGCCAATTGCGACTATTCCTACCATATGGCGGTGACCTGGTGGGGCGAGCAGGTCTTCAATGAGATGGCGTCTGTGATCGAGAAAGAGGGTATCACAACGTTCAAGCATTTCATGGCGTACAAGGGTGCGCTTATGGTAAATGATGACGAAATGTACGCATCATTTCAACGACTTGCCGAACTTGGCGGGATTGCCATGGTGCATGCAGAAAATGGCGATGTGGTTGCGGAACTGTCGGCTAGGCTGCTGGCTGAGGGCAATACAGGACCAGAGGCGCATGCGTATTCGCGGCCGTCCCAGGTTGAGGGTGAGGCGACGAACCGCGCAATTATGATTGCGGATATGGCGGGGGTTCCGTTGTATGTGGTGCATACGTCCTGCGAGGAGGCGCACGAGGCGATCCGGCGGGCCAAGCAACAGGGAAAGCGGGTCTGGGGAGAGCCTTTGATCCAGCACTTAACATTGGATGAAAGCGAGTATTTCAACAAGGATTGGGACCATGCGGCGCGCCGCGTCATGTCACCGCCATTCCGCAACAAGAAGCATCAGGACAGCCTTTGGGCTGGCCTGCAGTCGGGGTCTTTGTCCGTTGTTGCGACGGACCATTGTGCGTTTTCCACGGACCAGAAGCGTTTTGGCGTGGGCGATTTCACTAAAATTCCGAACGGGACTGGCGGACTGGAGGATCGGATGCCGATGCTTTGGACCCATGGAGTTAGCACAGGCCGGTTAACGCCGAATGAATTTGTCGCGGTGACCAGCACAAATATTGCCAAGATTCTGAATTGTTATCCGAAAAAGGGTGCGATTTTGGTTGGAGCGGATGCGGATATTGTTGTTTGGGATCCTGAAAAGGAGAAGACGATTACGGCCGCGTCTCAGCAATCTGCGATTGACTACAATGTGTTCGAGGGCAAGCACGTGAAGGGCTTGCCTCGGTTTACGCTGACTCGCGGGCATATCGCAGTGCATGACGGGGAAATTCGGACCGAGGAAGGTCACGGAAAGTTTGTGCGGCGCGAGGCGAACAATCCGGTGAACAAGGCGCTGTCGAATTGGAAAGAGCTGACAGCTCCGCGCCCTGTGGAACGCACTGGTATTCCGGCGACGGGGGTTTGATGGACGGCAACAACGTACCTTCTTCGTCCACGGACCATTCGGTACAAACCCCTGTGATTATAGCGGAAAATTTATCGCTGACGTTTCAAACCGGAGATGGTCCAGTGCATGCGTTGAAAGACGTCAATCTGACTGTTGATAAGGGGGATTTTGTTAGCTTTATCGGGCCATCAGGCTGTGGGAAGACGACGTTTTTGCGCACAATTGCGGCCCTTGAAGCTCCGACGGACGGGGTGTTGACGGTCAATGGAATGGTTCCGGATGAGGCAAGAAAAGCTAGGGCTTATGGCTATGTTTTTCAAGCGGCGGGGCTTTATCCCTGGCGGACGATTGAGGGGAATATTCGGCTGCCATTGGAGATCATGGGGTTTTCCAGAGCGGACATCGAGAATCGGGTGAGAAATGTCCTGGAACTTGTTGAATTGGCGGGTTTTAAGAAGAAATACCCCTGGCAGTTGTCTGGGGGGATGCAGCAGCGGGCTTCGATTGCGCGCGCGTTAGCGTTTGATGCGGATTTGTTGCTGATGGACGAGCCGTTTGGGGCGCTTGATGAGATTGTGCGGGACCGGTTGAATGAAGAGCTCCTATCGCTTTGGGCGCGAACGCAGAAGACGATTGCATTTGTAACGCATTCGATCCCGGAAGCCGTATATTTATCTACGAAAATTGTTGTCATGAGCCCGCGCCCGGGACGGATTACGGATGTAATCGAGAGCCCACTCCCGAAGGATCGAGGCTTGGATATTCGCGATACGCCTGAGTTCATTGCGATCGCACATCGGGTGCGTGAGGGCTTGCGCGCGGGTCATGGAGATGAGGTTTGAGCTACGACCTTTATTTTTGGAGCTATATTGATGAAGGGACGTATCGACCTGGAAAGGAAGAGGAGTTTGCGCAGCATTGTGTCGCTTTGGCGGAAGGTAGTCCGCGAAAAGAGATAGCTTTGTTGCCTGTGGAGCAAATGAAAGCGAAGGTGGCCGAGGCACTGGAGGCGGCACCTGACTGGACCCATGATGAGGGACCGTTTTGGTTAAAAGGGGGGGCTGGCGTCATCGAGGTCTATGTCTCTGAATTTTATGCTAGACTTTCCCTTCGGGGGGCATGGGATGGGGATGACCCAAACCGTTTGAATGATGTCATGAAGCCGTTTGCGTGCCCGCTTTTTGACCCACAAACCGGGGAAAGGTTCGCGCTTTGAGACGATGTCGCTACAACGTCGGTGTAACGTCGGTATTGCGTCGGGGCAGCCGTTCGCGCCATTTGCGAAGTGTTAGGAATTTGCACCTATGAGCGGCAGGATGATGCAAAATTCGGCGATTGGACGCGGTGGTCGGTGGTTTAGGAAGGCAGTTATGCCAGTGCTGGCGGTGATCGCGACGTTGTTGGCTATTTGGTACGTGGCCGTCGTGCCAATGAATATCAAAGAGGTCCTTACCCAGGCGGAGCGGGAGGGGGCTGTTATTGTGCCCCCCTCGGCAGCAGAGCGGCGGGACGCGGGGCGCTGGGGGTTGGTGTTTGCCAACCTTGATCTGATCGGACCGTCCTGGTCGACAGAGCGGGCTCGGCTTCCTGCCCCGCATCAGGTGGCGGGCGAGTTGTGGAAATCGACCTGGGTTGAGGAAACCACGGGGCGGCGTGGAATTGTGCAATCAGGGAGCTTTTCAAACCGGTCGCTGATCTACCATGGCGGTGTGACCTTGACCGCGACGGTGTTGGGATTTGTGATCGGATCGGTGCTTGGGATCTTGTTGGCGGTTGGGATCGTCTACAACCGTGCCATGGACCTGAGCGTGATGCCGTGGGCCATCATTTCGCAGACTATTCCGATTGTCGCATTGGCGCCGATGATCATCGTGGTGCTATATTCGGTCGGGCTTTCCGGGTTGGTCGCGAAGGCGGCGATTAGTGCCTATCTGTCATTCTTCCCGGTGGCCGTAGGGATGGTGAAGGGTTTGCGAAGCCCGGATGCGATGCAGATGGATTTGTTGCAGACCTACAGCGCCAACAAATCGCAGTCGTTCTGGAAGCTGCGGTTGCCGGCCTCTGTTCCATATCTTTTTGCGTCGCTGAAAATTGCGATTGCGGCGTCTTTGGTGGGCGCGATTGTGGGCGAATTGCCAGTGCAGCGGGGCGGCCTCGGGGCCCGCATGTTGGGCGGCAGTTATTATGGGCAGACCGAGCAAATTTGGGCTGCACTATTTATGGCCGCGGTGATGGCGGCGGGACTTGTTTGGTTGGTCGGCTGGATTGAACGGCGCACACTTCGAGCGATGGGAGCGCAGCCGTGAGGCGGTTCAGCGAAGCGATGGGCACGACGATCTCCGTGGTGGTTTTCTTGCTGATGTTCGTCGTGATTGCCCTGGCCGCACTGGGGCGCGCCGAAAGTGACGGTGGGATGGCGCTGCTTTGGGTGGCGCTTTTAGCTTATATTGGCTGGCAGTTTGTCGACGCGCTCGCAGGATG
>CAJQNG010000266.1 GCA_905479635.1 uncultured Boseongicola sp.
CGCAGCGATCCTGCCAAACGATCTCGCCCCGACCAACATGAACGGCCCAAAGCTGCCGTTCGTCGCGGGTTTAGTCGCTGCGGTGCAGCTTCCCCAAAGCAGACCTTTAAGCCTGCCGCAGCATTTGTCGGCATCGATGACAGCAGCCACAAACCTTAGACGGAGCAGACCTACGCTGGAACAGTTTCTACTGCTGTTTTCTTCACTTAAGCGCGCTTCGCCAGTCCGATAAGGAACAGAAGGATTACAGCGCCGACGGTCGCGTGGAGAATGGAAGCAATTATCCCGCCTCCCACCGAAAACCCAAGTGCCGGGAAAACCAGGCCCGCAACAAATGCGCCCACAATCCCTACGATGATGTTGCCCAGCAATCCAAATCCGCGGCCTTTCATAATTTTACCTGATAGCCAACCAGCAAGAGCTCCGATGACAAGCATCGCAAAAAGGCTGCCAAACTCCATAATCTTTCCTCCCCGATAATCTCGTTCAATGGAACTTTCGCCGCTGTTGGCGCTTAATTCAAGTCCCTTGATTGCCGCCTGATCTTCGTCTGCCTGGGCTCCTTGCTGCCGTTAGCCGCATTGCGGCGATCCTGCCAAACGATCTCGCCCCGACCAACATGAACGGCCCTTAGCGGACTTTGGCCGCTCCATACAACGCTGCGGTGCAGCTTTCGCATTGCGGCCATTCGTGCATGGGGCAGCATTTTTGTCGGCTAAAACGTCGGTGTGCGGGACAAAGCTGCCGTTAACTTAAATAAGCCCAATAGCCGGTGTCGGCTAAATAAGTTAGAATTTAATCTCTCCGGGCAAAGGGATAAATTCATCTTCCCCAACTATGCCTGGGAAACGACGTTCTTTCCAATCTTCAGCGGCTTGCTCAATACGCTCGCGACTGCTGGATACAAAATTCCAAAATATGTGGCGATCTTCTGGGAAAGGTTCGCCGCCCAATAACATCACCTGCAACGGCCCGTGCGCTTTGATGATGATCTCTGCGTGCGGCTGAAAGACCACAAGCTGATCTTTGCCAAATGAGCCTTCCTGTCCCACGATTTCAACTGACCCGCTGACCACATACATTGCCCGTTCAATATGCGCAGTATCGATTTTATACCGGGCTCCATCTACAAGAATTAGATCTGCATAAAGCGTCTCAGAAAACACATTGGTTGGGGACCTGTGTCCATTCAACGTACCGGCAAGAAGAGACATGCTGACGCCGTCTCCTTCGTCTTTCGGGACTTCGTTAGCGCTGATATGTTGAAATCCTGGGTCAGTCTCTTCTAATTCCTTGGGAAGAGCGAGCCACGTCTGAAATCCGAATGCCGTGCCACCGGTCTCTCGGAACTCTGGCCCGGTTCGCTCAGAATGCACGATGCCACGACCTGACGTCATCATATTAACTTCACCTGCTGCGATCTGTTGCACATACCCTTCGCTGTCGCGATGGACGATGTTCCCCTCAATCAGATAAGTCACAGTAGACAGTCCGATATGTGGGTGTGGCCTAACATCAACACCGTCCCCAGCACGAATAACCGCGGGGCCAAAGCTGTCTAAAAAAATGAACGGGCCGACCATCTGTCGCTGGGGAGACGGCAAGGCGCGCCGAACTTCAAATCCGCCACCAAGGTCTTTGACAGACGGAAGTATCACTTGTTCTAGTTTTAGATTGCTAGACGCTTGGGTCATGGTAGTGCTCCCGCACTAAGAATGGCTTTTGTGTAACCAAGCTATAGTAAAATTGGACGTCCGCAATGACGGAAACTGAGCTCGTTTAGCGACACCAACGCAGTCAGGATCATAGTGTCTCAACGACAATTCAAGCGTTTGTCCTACACAGCGGAAATATCTTCTTGCCAGAACCGTCCAGCCTAAACGGCCGTAACCGGTCATATTGGTGAAGCTGACATTCGTTTCGTTGCGGTAACCAGTCAGTTTGAGCTCCTTGCTGCCGTTAGCCGCATCGCAGCGATCCTGCCAAACGATCTCGCCCCGACCAACATGAACGGCCCTTCGCCGACTTCGAAGGACAGCACAATAATCTGCGCGAAAGCATTCTGTGCCGGACATTCGTGCATGACACATTATCCTGGTCAACAAGACAGCTGGGTATTCCTCCTGCGGCGCATGGGACCGTAAATTTTCACGGAACCGCCTGCGAATTACACCTTGTGCTCGTCGCAGCAAGGCGATCTCTTGGCTGCATCTGGCATGCGGCCATAATGGCGGAACTGCACTTTGAACAAGCCCGATGCAGCAATCAGGATGTCCGCCGCGAGTACCGTGGCATTGCTGATCGCGTCGGCGCAGGCACCGTTGGGTTCCACGCTGATCGCCGTAGCACTCCCGTCCATCGGCATCGGCATAGGTGCGGATCTTGTTCTGATTACGGGATTGCTAGTCACCGGTTATCTGGTTGTAAACGTCGTTTTCCAAGGACCTGCGGGAAAGATAAGTGATCTTGTCGGGCACTCGCGTATACTGTGGGCTGGGATCTTTCTCTATGTCATCGGTGCGGCTTTCGGGCTTCTGGCGCAGGGCATCAGCCTGTTGTTCGTCTCACGTTGTGTTATGGCCGCTGCCGGGGCACTGGTCGTTCCCGCTACACTCGCCCTTTTGCGTCTTCATGTGCCACCAGAGCGACGGGGCCGCATTTTTGGCCTATTCGGCGCGACCATGGGAATTGCCGCTGCGGGAGGCCCCGCGCTGGGTGGTGAGATTGTAAGCCTTTTCGGTTGGCGTTCAGTATTTCTGGCAAATCTGCCATTTCTTGCCGTCTCTGCCTTTCTGCTGCGGGCATATCCATTGCCCGAGAAAAACACCCCGATGCAGCGGTCACTTGGAAGACTGGCCAAGTCACTCGATTTCGTCGGAATAGGACTCTTGGCATTATCGCTGGCGCTCCTGATTGTGGCGAGCAAGCTTGATGGTGCCATTTTCGCGGCTCTGGTATTGTCCGCAGCCGTCGCAGGCGTGACTTTCGTCAGATGGGAGGCGAAAGCGACCGCGCCAGTGTTTGATCCGCGTCTGTTTTGCCTGCCTGCCTTTACCGCTGGAACGCTGATGATCGCGGCTCAGAACTTTGCGATGTACGGTTTGCTGTTCGAATTGCCCCAATTCTTCACAGTGTTCCGGGGGACGGAGCCGCGCGAGATTGGCTACATGCTGTTCTTGATGATGATAGGCATGGTGATCGCCGCACCTATTGGCGGGCAATTGACCGACCGAATTGGCGCGCGGCAAGCGGCACTTTTGGGAAGCCTGATACTGTTTTCAGGCGTGCTCCAGCTTTGGCAACTGGGATCATTCGAGACACCGAGGGACGCGATAGTGGCCCTGCTGATGTTCGGGTTCGGCATTGGCTTGTGCAACGCGCCCGCTCAGGCCGCGTCGATGGGCGCTGTTGAGCCCAGTCAGGCCGGAATGGCGGCCGGTGTGAGTTCAACAATGCGCTACCTCGGGGGCATTCTCAGTATCCTGGTTCTTGGCGCGGTTTTGGGAAGCGATGGTACCGTGAGCGTTGCGCGGCACGACGTCATGATCCGGCTGTTTACCGCTGCGATCGTACTCTCTGCAATCATGAGCCGCCGACTTCCGGGTGCCAGCATTTCCACCGTCAAATCCGCCTGAACCGGCATCCCGCATCGGGTCGATCAACAGGCCATTGAGATTCGGCGCGGCCCCCGCGACAAGCTGGACCCAGCAGCCTGTCAATGACAGACTATTCCAAAACGCCGACATCCGCTAAATTCCCGCCAATGATTTTAAATGCATTCGATATTCAAACAGTACAGGAAAATCTGTGATGGACAGCCCAACAAAGCCCGCCCCGACAAGTTTCAAAGCACCCGGACCGGGCTCTTGGTCTATAGACGGCGCCCACTTTCCGCGCCCCGTATCTCGCTTTCAGGCCGAGATACATCCGCACGGTATCTCTGAGGGGTTCGTGGAGGGTGCGCGCCGCTATGGCTTGCTAATCGACACTTTGGAATACCGGTTCGTGAATGGGTTCGCCTACTCCATCGTTGTGCCAGCGCCCGAGGAAGAAATTCCCGCACGTTTCCAAGCCGCCGAGGAGGTCTTTGCAAAAAAGATCTGGCGAGAAGACCTCTCGCGCTGGGATAGAGAAACAAAACCTGCTTCGATCAAGACTCACCAGGAACTTCTGGCGATCAATCCCGATGCCTTGTCCGACGAAGAACTGATGTCCTATGTCGATCGCTGCCGCGAAAACCTGCGACGCATGGTTCGTCAACACCACAGCTTCAATTTGGCCGCGATTCTGCCGGTGGGCGATTTCATGGCGCATGTCGGCGCATGGACGAACCTGCCGATGGGTGAATTTCTTGCGCTGACGCGCGGCAACGCTCCGGAATCCGCAGGGACTTTTCCTGAGATGGATCGCCTGGCCGAAGAAATACGCACCAATCCGGCGGCGCGCGAAATTCTCGAATCTGGGGACGCTAACGCCGACATACTGGACCGGCTCTGCAGTGAGCTAGGTCCGCTGGGTGAGGCTGCTGGGGCGTATCTTGGAGTGGTCGGCAACAGGTTGCTCAACACTCTGGATACGGGCGAACCCGCAGCCATAGAAGTGCCCGACGTGCTCGTCTCTCGCATCAGGCTGGCAGTTGATGGTGAGGCGCATCAGGATAGCGGGGTGACCGAGGACGAAGTGTCCAGGTTGCGCGACAGGATTCCGTCCGAACACCGCGCCCAGTTCGATGAACTTCTGGGTGAGGTCCGACTGATGTCGCGACTGCGCGACGAGCGTGGATTCTACAGCGATGTTTGGGCGGGCGGCGTCATGCGCCGTGCACTGCTTGCCGCCGGAAAGCGGCTTGCTTCGGAAGGCAGGATTGACGAGAAGGCACATCTAATTGAAGCGGATTACGAGGAGATCAAAGCCCTCATGACCGGAACGGGCGGACCAAGCGCCGCCGAATTGGCAGAGCGCGCCAAGTATCGCAAGGCAAACCGGGCCGAGGATGCCCCGGCGGAGCTCGGTGATCCCCCCTCTCCTCCGCCTCCGATGGACGGTCTGCCTCCTCATGTCTTCCGGGTCATGGCAGCCATGGGCACGGCGATTCAATCCCTCGGCGCAGCGCCGGAGGCCGACAGAGATCCCGCAATCGTCAAGGGAATTGGGGCAAGCCGCGGCATCTACAGCGGGACCGCGCGCGTTATTGGCGGAACCGAGGACCTAAGTCGTCTGGAACGCGGTGATGTGCTTGTTGCCT
>CAJQNG010000267.1 GCA_905479635.1 uncultured Boseongicola sp.
ATTTTGGTGAAACCCGACCAGGTTTTTGTGCTGATAGCGGCTATGGTTCTAATGTTCATCCTGCACCTGATCCTGTCACGCACCACCTTTGGCTATTCACTGCGCGCTGTGGCCGAGAACCCATCGCTGGCGCAAGTGAACGGCGTCAACCTGCAACGCACCATCATGTGGGTCTGGCTTATTGGCGGCGGATTGGCCGCCGTAGCGGGCGTGTTTTACGGCCTTAGCCACCAGTTGATCCCGGTGATGGGGCGCGATCTGGTCTTGCCGATATTTGCTGCCACGATCGTGGGCGGGATCGGCAGTGTCTACGGCGCCGTTCTGGGTGGTTTCATTGTGGGCATTGCGGGCAATATGGCGCTGGTCGTGCTGCCGTCCGGCTATACGCCTTCAGTGCCGTTTCTGCTGATCCTTTTGGTTCTGATGATCCGCCCCAACGGGCTTTTCGGCGAGGCGCGGGCATGATCGGCGTGGTCTCATACATTGTGTTCTTCGCAACGACCGCGTCGATCCTTGCCATCGCGGTGCTTGGACTGAACCTGCAGTGGGGCAACACCGGGCTTTTCAACGGCGGTGTCGTCGCGTTCTTCGGCGCGGGCGCTTACGGCACGTTGATTTTGGGCGGCACGCCACAGGCCGGTCATCTGGGGGGCTTTGGTCTGTTCTACCCGTTCGCATTGCTAGGCGGGATGGTGGCGGCGGGGCTGATGGCGTGGGTGGTTGGCTTGCTGACCCTGCGTCTCAGGCACGATTATCTGGCCATAGCGACTTTTGGCGTTGCCGTTGCCTTCGAGAACCTGATGCGCAACGCGGAATGGCTGGCAGGCGGCGCCAAGGGCGTTCGTGGGTTCGAGAGGCCGCTGCGCGCGGCCTTGGGGGACGGTTTCCTGTACAATCTGCTGTTCTTCGCAGTCGTCCTGCTGATCCTGATCGCCACCTATCTATTCCTTGAACGCCTTGTCTCCTCACCCTTTGGACGCCTGTTGCGCGCGATCCGAGAGGATGAAGAGGCCGCGCAATCCCTTGGCAAAAGCCCTTCAAAAATTCGACTGACTGCCTTCATCACCGGCTCCGTGATCCTTGGTCTGGCCGGTGGGCTTTATGGCACATTTTACGCCTTTGTCAGCCCGCAAGATGTGCTGCCCACGTTGACTTTTCAAATCTGGGCGATGCTAATTGTGGGCGGCGCGGGCAATAATAAGGGCGCGATTTTCGGAGCGTTTCTTATCTGGGGCGCGTGGACGACGTCGGGTTGGGCGCTGTCACGTTTTGCGCCCGTTGAGGCACAGCTTTACACCGGCTCGGTTCAATTCATACTGATCGGGTCTGTCATAGTCGGCATGTTGATGTGGCGGCCACAAGGGTTGCTGCCGGAACGGCTTGTCGTCTCACAAAGGGGAAATCCCCCATCGAATGAGTAGGGAGAGAAGGAATATGTTTAAATTCAAGAATTTAGGGGGCGTACTGGGCCTTGTTCTGGGGCTGGCGATGATGTCCGGCACAGCGCACGCACAAGATTGCACAACCAAGATCGGAGCCGTGTTGCCCACGTCAGTTGACTGGGGTCGACCCATTGCCGAAACCGCGCAATTCGCTGTTGATCAGGTGAATGCCGCTGGTGGTGTTGCGGGCTGTCAGATCGAAATGGTGCTGCGTGACACTCAAGTGGACCCCAAAGTGGGCGTGGATGCGGCTAAGGCGCTTGTCGATCTTGACGGGGTCAGCGTGCTGCTGGGCGCTGTGTCCTCAGGCGTGTCGATGCCGATCCTGACGTCAGTGACTGTGCCGAGCGGTGTACTGCAGATGTCCTGTTGTTCCTCGTCAACCGCGTTCACTGGATTGGCCGAAGAGGGTAAGACCAAGGGTTTGTGGTTCCGTACATTTGCCACCACCGGCGTACAGTCCGCAGTGGGTGCCAAGGTCGCCGCCGACCAAGGCTACAAAACCGTGGCCGTCATGTACAAAAACGACGACTGGGGGCAGGACATGGCCCGCTTGATCGCCGCTGATTTTGCTGCCGTTGGCGTCGAGGTGACATCTTCGGTTGCGGTCAATGACGGACAGCCGAGCTATCGTGCGGAAGTGACGGAGGCGCTGGGCAGCCAGCCCGAAGCGCTTTACCTCGCGCTTTATCCGGCCGAGGGCACAGCCGCAGTCCGCGAGTGGATCTCGCTTGGTGGGACCCAGAACATGATCCTTGCCAATTCGCTTAAATCTGATGAATTCCGCGATAATGTCGGCATGCAGTACCTTGGCTCGACACTTGGCACCGATACGGCCTCGCCACGTTCGGACAGTGCCGATGCCTTCCGTGCAGCTTACTTGGAGCGGTTTGACTCTGAGCCGAACGGCCCCGGTCTGGCAAACAGCTATGACGCGGCGATGATAGCTCTTTTGGCGATGGAGGCGGCTGGTAAGGACGCGTCGGGTGCGGATGTTGCCGCAGCGATCGCCAAGGTCACTGATCCGAACGGCACGCCGGTCAGCGCGGATACTGCGGGCTTTGCAGCTGCGAAAGAGGTGCTTGCTGGTGGCGGAACGGTGATGTTCCAAGGGGCCACAGGCAACGTGCGCTTTGATGGCAACGGCGACGTGTCCGCTCCTGCAGTTGTTTGGTCGTTCTCGGAAAGCGGCACAGACGAGGTCGAGTACATGTCGTTGAACGAGGTCGATGCGTTTATTGCTTCACTGAAGTAGGCGTAGTTGAACGGTAAATGCCGTTTTTTTGAGGGTCGTCTTAGTTGGGCGGCCCTCGCGGTTTTGTCAGAAGGATTTGAGTTGAGACGGGCAGGGGGCACTGTCAGATAAAACCGGCTTGAGCCGGGCAGGGTGTTTTCGTAGCCTCGTCGGATGACAAAATGCAGCCCATTTCGCTATTTCAAGACAAGTCCGGAAATCATCCGTCTGGCGGTGATGATGTATGTCCGTTTTCCTCTTTCACTTCGGAATGTCGAGGACCTGCTGCACGAGCGCGGGATCGACGTCAGCCACGAAACGGTTCGGTTCTGGTGGAACAGATTTGGCCTAATGTTCGCCGCTGAAATCCGTAAAAACCGGGTCAATCGGATGCGTGCTCATTCGAATTGGCAATGGCATCTGGACGAAGTTTTTGTGAAGATCAACGGTGAAACGCACTACCTGTGGCGAGCTGTAGATCACGAAGGTGAGGTGCTGGAAAGCTATGTTGCCAAGCGCCGCGACCGCAAAGCGGCGTTGAAATTCAGGAAAACAATGAAGCGCTTTGGCCAACCACATGTCATCGTGACCGATCTACTGCGGTCTTACGGCGCGGCGATGAAGGTCATCGGCAACGCAGATCGCCAGGAAACAGGGCGCTGGCTCAACAACCGGGCCGAGAATTCACACCCGCTGCCTGACAGTGGTTTGCTTGCAAACATGGGGCGACGCACATAGCTGAGGATGCTGCGTCGCAGCGGTCCGGTTCGAGCCCAGAGCAGAATTAGTTGTGGAACTTCACACATGTATCTTGGTCTATCAAACGTCCAGGTTAGTCCACGGCAATGTCGTACCAGGGCGAAGAAGATATTCGCACTGCCTTCCCAATCTCTACCGAATTCAATAACGTCCAGAGGATGGCCAATATATTTTGTGGCAGTTAAGAGCGAATTTGGAAAAAATTATGAAAAATTTGTCTATTTTCTGAGCTCTCTGTCTTCATTCCTGGAAAAATCTGCCAGTACGCATAAAGATCTTGACTGTCGTGAGGAGCCGCTACACCTTTATCGTCAATCTAGCTAAACATTACTCGGCATTCGCGCCCCGATCTGTTCGCCTTGTTTTCAAGGCGTCACAGGACGGGGTTTTTTGTTTTATCGGGGACTTCTGTGAAACGCATCGTAACACTAGGCCTGCTTTATTCCCGCAGTGGCAGCTATGCCCGGATAAGCGAGGCATGCCTGACAGGCGCGGAAAATGCCATCGCGCGGCTTAATGCAGATCCCACGCGGTCGATTGCATTTGAATCGGTATCGCGCGATCCCGGTGGCAATGTGGATCTATACGGTCCGCTGTGTGAGGAAATCCTGGCCGAGACTCCAGCACGCCATATCATCGGCTGCGTCACCTCTTGGAGCCGTAAGGAGGTCATCCCGACGCTGGAGAAATACGGCGGAACCTTATGGTATGCTGTTCCTTATGAGGGATTCGAGGCATCGGATCATGTTGTGTATCTTCATTCCTGTCCGAACCAGCACCTATTGCCACTGCTGAATTGGACATTCCCGACATATGGGCGACGAGGCTTTCTGACTGGCAGCAACTATATCTGGGGTTGGGAAATGAATCGCCTTGCGCGCGAGACGATCCTTGCCGCTGGCGGCGACGTGCTAGGAGAACGCTATCTGCCGATTGGCGCCGTCGATGTGGACAGGATGATTGACGAAATTCGTGCCACGGCACCCGATTTCATCCTCAATTCCCTGATCGGGCCATCGTCATATGCGTTCCTCAAAGCCTATGCCGCCCTTGGTGAAAGTGATGCTCGATTTAGGCCAGATAATTGTCCGGTTCTGTCGTGCAACTTGACTGAATGCGAACTTGGCGAAATCGCTGACTTTGCAGAAGGTCTGATCGCCACCGGCCCTTATTTTCGACAAGAGCCCCGTGCCTTCGGTAGCAGTCACGAGGCGGCAGCGGATTGTGCCGTTCAGGCTTTGGCGGATCTACTGGAAGACAGAACTTCGGAACAGAGCCTAAATATTGGGGACTTGCTGCAATCGCCCGCGGGGCTGAACAGCGGGATCGATGCCAAGACCCATCACACCGACCAACCGGTCCTGATCGCGCGGGTCCAGGATGGCGCCTTTCGCGTGGTCTTTGACGGTGGCGTGCTGCCGGGTGATCCGTATTTGACGCGGCCGGTTCCGGTTGGGGCGCACCATCAGTTGCGGATCGTGTCATGAGGCGGAATGTCCGGACCGTCGATCTGGGTGGCGCGCATGCCATCGTGTTGCATCGCCCACATCCGGTCGTGACGGCGCTGACGCGGCAGTTGCAGGCCGTCGGCCTGAAGGTCGACGCCTGCTGGCCGGAATTGCAGGCCGATGCACTGGCCGCTGATTTCGTGTTCTTCGACGCTGATATGGGGTTCGATGAACAGTTTCCGTGGACGCAGGGCGAGGCTCCGATGCCACTGATAGCATTGATCGGGTCAGAGGCGCCGGGTCGCGTGGAATGGGCCCTTTCTACAGGCGCCAATGCGCAGATTTTGAAGCCTATCGGCGATAGCGGCGTTTACAGCGCGTTGTTGATTGCGAGCCACGCCTTTGAGGCGCGGCAAGCGCTGGCGGCAAATGTAGCCGATCTGCGCCGGCGTCTGGGCGAGCGCCAGACCGTGGTGCAAGCCGTGGTCAGGCTAATGGAAAGCAGCGGTTCGGAACAGGCCGCTTATGCGGCACTGCGGGCCGAAGCGATGGACGCGCGGATCTCGCTTGAAGAGGCCGCTAGCCGTGTTCTTGCCCGGATCAACTGCCCAACCCAAGGCTTCCCGAAGGGTGGTGCTGCATGAGTGATACGACGATGAAGTCCATCGCGCGCCGCCCGGACAGCGCATGGGTGCGGCTGCGGCGCCGCAAGATGGCGCTAGTGGGCATGGCGCTGGTTATTCTTATTTTTGGTGCGTCGATCCTCGCGCCGTGGATCGCGCCCTATGATCCGTTCGAGCAGCATTTCGATGGTCTGACGCTCTTTGGAGAGCCACTGCCGCCGGGTGGCGAATACCTGCTGGGCACGGATCTTTTGGGACGCGACCTGTTCAGCCGGTTGCTTTATGGCGCGCGGACCTCATTGATAATCGGTGTCGTTGCCAACGGGATCGCATTGATCATCGGGACGGTGGTCGGACTGACAGCGGGCTTTTTTCAGGGGTGGATTGGTGCCGTTCTGATGCGGTTTACCGATCTGATGATGGCTTTCCCGGCCCTGCTGTTGGCCATTTGCCTTGCGGCCGTCTTTCAGCCGTCGCTTTGGATTGTGGCGTTCGTGATCGCGATGGTGAACTGGGTACAAACGGCACGGGTCATCTATACCGAAACAACCGCCCTGACCGCCCGGGATTTCATCGCCGCTGAGCGGACGTTGGGTGCGAGCACAGCGCGCATTCTGTTTAAGCATATTCTGCCGCATCTCGTGCCGACGATCATCGTCTGGGGCACGCTGGGAATTTCGACGACTGTGCTGCTTGAGGCGACTTTGTCCTACCTTGGCGTAGGTGTGCAGCCACCCACGCCAAGCTGGGGCAACATCATCTTTGAAAACCAGACCTATTTTCAGGCCGCCCCTTGGTTGGTGTTCTTTCCCGGCGCCGCCATCGTTGTGCTGGCGCTGGCTTTCAATCTCGTCGGCGACGCGCTGCGCGATGTGCTGGACCCAACGCTGCGGGGGTCGGACTGATGGCGGGCTATATGCTGCGACGACTGGTGCAGGCCGCCTTGATTCTGCTGGGCGTGTCGCTGATTACCTTCTTTTTGCTCTACGTTCTGCCCGCCGACCCAGTGCGCCAGATCGCTGGCCGATCGGCGACACCGCAGACGGTGGCGAATATCCGGGCGCAACTGGGTCTGGATCAGCCGTTTATCGTGCAATACGGGCGCTATATGGCCGGGCTGTTGCAGGGCGACATGGGTCGCAGCTATTTGCAAAAAACCGATGTGGCAACCCTGATTGCTGCGCGCTTGCCAGCATCCTTGCTGCTGATGGCGGCGGGGATCGGGGCGGAGCTGGTGATCGGGCTGACCATGGGCGTCATTGCTGCCCTATGGCGTGGGCGCGCGGTGGATAGTGGGTTGATGATGACCTCATTCGTTACTGTGTCGGCGCCACAATTCGTGGTCGCACTATTGCTTCTCTACCTGTTCGCTGTGAAGCTTGGCTGGTTCCCGATTGGTGGTTACGGCACGCCCGCCCATCTGGTGTTGCCCGCGTTGACCTTGGGCATTCTGGGGTCTGGCTGGTATGCGCGGATGATGCGATCCAGCATGATCGAAGTGCTGCGCGCCGATTTCATCCGCACCGCCCGCGCCAAAGGGCTAACCCGGCGCCGCGTGATCCTGCGCCATGCCATGCCCAACGCGATCCTACCGATCATCGCGATGATCGGTATTGATATTGGCATTTTCATGGGCGGCATCGTGATCGTCGAAGGTGTCTTTGGCTGGCCCGGTATTGGCCAGTTGGCATGGCAGGCGATCCAGCGCGTCGACATTCCGATCATAATGGGCGTCACGCTTGTGTCCGCCTGCGCCATCGTGCTGGGCAATCTGCTGGCCGATCTGATCACACCACTGATCAACCCCCGTATTCGTATTCGGTAACCACTAACCACTAACAGGAGAAAGACAATGAAAAAACTACTCACATCCACCGCGCTGATCGCGGCAATGGCGATGCCAGCCTTTGCGCAGGAAACGCTGGACCCCAAGGCCCAATCCGGCGGTGGGATCGTCGTGACATACAAGGACGATGTCGCCACTCTGGACCCCGCTATCGGCTATGACTGGCAGAACTGGTCGATGATCAAATCGCTGTTCGACGGGCTGATGGATTACGCCCCCGGCACTACCGAATTGCGCCCCGGTCTGGCTGAAAGCTATGACGTGTCCGAAGACGGCATGACCTTCACCTTCCACCTGCGCACCGGCGTCAAGTTCCATAACGGGCGCGAGATGACGGCGGACGATGTGAAATACTCGCTCGACCGTGTCACCAACCCAGTCACCCAGTCACCCGGCGCGGGCTTCTTTGGGGCAATTGCAGGTTATGACGCAATGGCAGATGGATCTACAACGTCGCTGGGGGGGGTCACCGTCATCGACCCCGCCACGGTTGAAATCACATTGTCACGCCCCGACGCAACCTTCCTGCATGTTATGGCTCTAAACTTTGCTTCCATCGTCCCGTCAGAGGCTGTGGATGCCGCCAACGGCGATTTTGGCAAGATGCCGGTGGGCACAGGTGCCTTCAAACTGGACGAATGGACCATCGGTCAAAGGTTGGTGTTCGCCAAGAACCCCGACTACTGGCGCGCGGGGCTGCCCTATCTGGACACCGTGACCTTTGAGGTTGGACAGGAACCCATTGTGGCACTGCTGCGCTTGCAGAACGGCGAAGTAGACGTGCCCGGTGACGGCATCCCACCCGCTAAATTCCAAGAGGTAATGGGCGATCCCGAACAGGCCGCGCGCGTGGTCGAAGGTGGTCAGTTGCAAACCGGCTATATCACCCTGAACGTCACCATTCCTCCGCTCGACAATGTCGATGTCCGCAAGGCGATCAATATGGCGATCAACAAGGACCGGATCACCCAGATCATCAACGGCCGCGCCGTGCCAGCGACACAGCCGCTGCCACCGTCCATGCCTGGTTATACCGAAGGTTACGCAGGTTATGCCTTTGATCCCGAAACTGCCAAGCAGATGCTGGCTGATGCGGGTTTCGCTGACGGGTTCGAGACCGAGCTTTTCGTGATGAATACCGACCCCAACCCGCGCATCGCACAGGCGATTCAGCAGGATCTGGCGTCGATTGGCGTCTCCGCATCGATCCAATCGCTGGCACAAGCCAACGTGATCGAAGCAGGCGGCGCTGGCACCGCCCCAATGATCTGGTCTGGCGGAATGGCGTGGATTGCTGACTTCCCAGATCCGTCCAACTTCTTTGGTCCGATCCTGGGCTGTGCAGGCGCAGAGGAAGGCGGCTGGAACTGGTCGAAGTTCTGCGTTGAAGAAATCGACGCCGAAGCGACTGCCGCTGACAGCATGCTGGACCCGACAGCACCAGAGCGGCTGGCAATGTGGTCTGACGTCTACATGAAGGTGATGGAAGAAGCACCTTGGGTGCCGGTGTTCAACGAACAGCGCTACACGATGAAATCTGCACGCATGGGCGGTGACGACAGCCTTTATGTTGATCCGGTGTCGATCCCGGTGAACTACGACTACGTCTACGTGACCGAGTAAGACCATGTGCAAGGCTTGTGATTATACGATCCACGGCGCGCAACATCATTTCGGTTGGGACAATTCATTTGACCCGGTCGAACGGGTGGAACCGGGCCAGACGATCAAATTTCACTGCCACGACAGTTCGGCGGGCCAGCTTGGCCTGTCGTCCACCGTGGCGGATGTAGCAACGCTAGACTTCGGCAAAATCAACCCTGTCTCTGGCCCGATCTGGGTCGAAGGGGCGGAACCGGGTGATGCGCTGAAAATCACGCTCGACAGTTTTGCGCCGCAGGCGCAGGACGGCAAAGGCTGGGGCTGGACTGCGAATATCCCTGGTTTTGGTCTGCTGGCGGATCAGTTCACCGATCCTGCCCTGCATGTCTGGACATATGATCCAGATAGCATGGCACCAGCAATGTTTGGCAAGGAAGGGGCTGTGCCGCTCAAACCCTTTGCGGGGACCATCGGCAATGCGCTGGCGGAACTCGGTCTGCATTCCATCGTGCCGCCCCGGCGCGTCGGTGGCAATCTGGACATTCGCGATTTGGCGGCTGGCACCACGCTCTATCTGCCGGTTGAGGTTGCAGGTGCGCTGTTCAGTGTCGGCGATACCCACGCCGCTCAAGGTGATGGTGAAGTCTGCGGCACTGCGATTGAAAGCCCGATGGACGTGGTTCTGAAACTTGATCTGGTGAAAGGGGCCAACCTCAAGACGCCGCGCTTCACCACGCCTGGGCCTGTCACTCGGCATCTGGATGCCAAGGGCTATGAGGTCACAACCGGCATTGGTCCTGACCTGATGACCGCCAGCCGCGATGCGGTTTCCAGCATGGTCGATTTCCTTTGCGCCACGCGCGGCATGGCGGCGGTTGACGCCTATATGCTGGTCAGCACCTGCGGTGACCTGCGGATATCTGAGATCGTGGATATGCCAAATTGGGTCGTCAGCTTCTACTTTCCGCGCTGCGTGTTTGAATGAACCTGACCGCTAAACATCCGTCTGACGCCGCCCCGGCGTCAGACGTTCCTGAGCCGACCCTGTCGGTGCAAAACCTTTCTGTTTCGGTGGAGACCCAGACCGGTCCTTTGCCGCTTATCAAAAATATCAACTTTACGCTGGCACGCGGCGAAACGTTGGCGCTGGCAGGCGAAAGCGGGTCGGGGAAATCGATCACGTCGCTTGCGATCATGGGGCTTTTGCCGCCGCCTGCCGTGCGGGTGTCAGGCGGCAGTATTATGCTGGGCCACGAAACCCTGACGACCCTTCCTGAGGCAGATCTGCGTGCGCTGCGCGGCAACCGTGTCGCGATGATTTTTCAGGAACCGATGACCAGCCTCAACCCGATCATGACCATCGGAACCCAATTGATCGAGGCAATCCGCGCCCACGCGCCGCTATCCCGCGCCGCTGCGCGGTCCGAAGCACTGGCAGCCCTGCGCGCCGTTCGCATGTCAGAACCCGACCGCAGGATGCACCAATTCCCACATGAATTATCCGGCGGGATGCGACAGCGTGTAATGATCGCGATGGCGCTTGCGCTAAAGCCCGACGTGCTGATCGCCGACGAACCAACGACCGCTCTTGATGTAACCGTTCAGCGGGAAGTTCTGGAGTTGCTGCGCGATCTGCAAAAGGCGCAAGGCACCGCAATTTTGCTGATAACCCACGACATGGGCGTCGTTGCGGAAATGGCTGACCGTGTCGTTATCATGCGCCAAGGCCAGATCGAGGAGACCGGCACAGTCCATCAAATCTTCGCTGCCCCTCAGCAGACATACACGCGTGACTTGCTTGCCGCTGTGCCGCGCATGGGCCAGGGCGGCGTGCCTATATCGCGAAAAGAGGCACCAGTCATCGCCGATCTGCGTGACGTTCAGGTGCGTTATGATATCAGAGGCGGCGTCTTGAACCGCGTAACACACCGGGTTCACGCGGTGGAAAGTGTGAGTTTTGACATTCGGACAGGAGAGACATTTTCCCTTGTGGGGGAATCTGGATGTGGGAAATCGACGATCGCACGCGCCATCGTCGGGCTCGTGCCACATGAGGGGGCGATCGATATCGCGGGGCAACGGGTTGGCACCATGACCGCACAGACGAGAAGGCGGCTGAGTGCGGTCACGCAGATCGTGTTTCAGGATCCCATGGCAGCACTGGACCCCCGGATGACTGTGGGCGAACAGATTGCAGAGCCACTGCTTATTCATGGCGAGCACGACGCCGCCAGTCGCCGCGCCCAAGCCGCTGCATTGATGGACAAAGTTGGGTTGACTGAGGCGCAGCTTGATAACTACCCTCATGAATTTTCAGGCGGACAACGTCAGCGGATATGCATCGCCCGCGCGCTGTCACTCACGCCGAAACTGATTGTTGCAGACGAAAGCGTCTCGGCGCTGGATGTGTCGGTGCAGGCGCGGGTTCTTGACCTGTTGCGAGCACTCAAGGACGAATTTGGCATCGCGATGTTGTTTATAAGTCATGATATGGCGGTGGTGGAAAATATCTCTGACCGCGTCGCGGTCATGCATCTGGGCCAGATCGTTGAGATCGGCAGCCGTGGGCAGGTATTCGGCAATCCGCAACATCCCTATACGCGGCGGCTGATGGCCGCGGTGCCTGTCCCAGATCCATCATTTGAGCGAATGGTGGAAAACAGGATTTCCGACGATGTGCCGACACCTCTGCATCCCATTGGTCATAACGTGATCCGCCACCAAATGTTGCAGGTGTCTGATGGGCATTTCGTCGCCGAAACGGACTGACGGCAGATCCGTTTTTCGGACTGCACCTTAGAAACTTTCCAACCAGACTGCGCGATTGCCTGCTCTGTTCTGTATCATGATCACCGTAGATATCGCCGCTAAGTTACCTTACGAAATCTTGGATCTAGTTTTTGAACCGATGGGGATATCGTTGTCTGCGTAGATTGTTCTAGTTCTAATCCACCTTAAAGCACCCTTGAACCCGTCTGCCGCATTCGGATCCGACGTCTCTCAATCGCGCTTCATGCTCTTGAATGTTACGATTTTGGCAATGGCAGACAGGGATTTACCTTTGCATTCGATGCCCAAATAATCAGAAACCCTAAGAATTTCGCCCTCAAGATCGGCAAGTAAATCATTGAAGTGCACGAACAAAATGTTCGAACGTTCGCGCTCGTTCCACCACGTCTGCACATGTCGCAAGTTGGACCAATGCGGATAGCCTTCCGTTTCCCATTCAAACCAGCCGTCATTGATTCATATTTTCCAGAGTTCGCGAATGTCTTTGGGACAAGGAAAAAGGGGGGCCTACCCGACATGGCGTGTCATTCATTTCCGCAATGAACTCGTCAGTATAGTTCGAATAATGGTTCCAGAATGACATGAATACATCACGAGGGTCGCGCCCAACAATAATGTATTTGGATTTCTCGCGAAGATATAGACCGTCACGGGGAAGGTGAGACTTCAAACATCGTCGATGTTCGTGCCCTTCAAGCTGTTCCAAAAGCTCTTGGATAGGTTGCAGCCGCATATCGATCCAAGGGGAATAATCACCGATGACACGCAGCTTGAGGTCGTGAAAGATAAGATGCAGCACAATGTTTTGCATCCCGGTGGTGCCACATTTGTAGGGGGTCGCGATGATGATATCGTCGGCCCGTTCTTCTAAGTGGTCCCAGTGCGCGCTGTCTAACAGGAAGTTTTGGTATACGCGTTCGCTGCCAGCCATTTTTCGACCCTTTTCTTTAAACTAGATCATAACTGCTTCCGGTGTAAAATTTGAATTCGCGGCGAATGTATTCTTCCCGCCCTCACTGACGAAATGTGTATGCCGCAGCATCGATCACAAAGGGCTCGAAGCGGCCTTGCGGTGGCGCGGCGTACTGGTTTTGAAATGCGCTCCAAAAGCGGCCTTTCGTTTGACGCAGACGCTTCAATCGTTTCAGTAGGTTACCGCAAGGCTCGGACATTGGGCGGCCAGAAGCTGCCGTCAGACGACCCGGTGCGGAATGACGGCTCTGAGCCCACAGCAGTTCTTGGAACAAGCAGGTTTTTCCGGTAACTTTACGGAGAGCTGAGTTGTGGCGCCACATCCGGTAAAAGCTTCAAGATCACGCAAATGGAGCAGGAGGGACGAACTTTGGAACTCAACGATAAGGTTATACTCATAACCGGGGCGTCCGGTGGGATCGGAGCCGCCACCGCGCGCCAACTCGCGGGAAAAGGTATGGCGCTCGCTTTGGCTGGTCGTGACGTTGGAAAATTGGAAATGGTGGCCGACGATTGTAGGAAGGTCGGCGCGCTAGCAGAGGCATTTCCTGGTGAGATCACGGAGGAGGCCTATACTGCCTCGCTTCCTGACGCAGTGCAAACGAGGTTTGGCGCACTGCACGCGCTTTTCAACAATGCAGGTGTCTTTGAAACTGGCTCCTTCGAGACAGCAGACATGTCGAGGTGGGACATGGCGCTCGACGTCAATTTCCGTAGTCTTTTGCATCTCACCAAAGCCGCAATTCCGCATCTTCTGGAACATCCCGAAAGCGCCATCATCAACCTGAGTTCCATTGCCGGGCGCATGACCTTCGGAGGCGGCGGGATCTACAGCGCCACAAAGCACGCAGTGCATGCATTCTCGGGCTGTCTCTTTGAGGACCTGCGAGACAAAGGGTTGAAAGTTGCAACTATCTATCCCGGTTTCGTTGACACTGGGATGACCGCGGGTGTGCAGGGTGAACGATCGCATATGATCCAGCCTGACGATGTTGCACGAACGGTGCACTTCGTACTTGAATTTCCCGCAAACGCATGCCCTACCGAAATCGTCATCCGACCACAATTCCCTCTCTGACCTAACTGTCTGAAGAAGCTAGCAGAGGGCTCCACAGTAAATTCTCGGCTTTGTCCCATGATTCTGTGCTAATCTGCTTCCACAACAAGCAATCGAGGGAGGGTGAAATGTCTGATACGCACACAGGTCAGTGTTTTTGCGGAGCTGTTGAAATCGAGGTGACGGGCGAGCCAGCCGGTATGGGCTATTGCCATTGTGAAAGCTGCAGACACTGGTCTGCCGGTCCGGTCAACGCCTTCACGCTTTGGGACCCTGAGAAGGTCAAGATCTTGAAGGGTAAAGAGCATCTTCTTCAACACAACAAGACCGAGAACAGCGACCGGAAATGGTGCGCAAAGTGCGGTGGTCACGTCATGACAGGCCATCCTGGCCTGAAGCTCATAGACGTCTACGCAGCGATCATTCCCAGCGTCGAGTTTAAGCCCGGACTCCACGTTAACTACGCGGAGACGGTGCTTCCCATGAAGGACGGTCTACCGAAGATGAAGGACTTTCCATCGGAATTTGGAGGCTCCGGAGAAGTCGTTCCCGAATAACTAGTCCCCTGATTCAGCTAATCTGCGGGTATAGATGCGCGAGTTTGATGCGTGCATCGTCGGTTGAGAAACGCCAATTCACCTTTGCGCTGTCGCTGTTGCGATGCTTTGTCCAGGCCCGGATTTCTGTTTCAAGTTTGG
>CAJQNG010000268.1 GCA_905479635.1 uncultured Boseongicola sp.
ACCTTCCCTTGAGGGCGTAAGTCCGGCGGTTTTTCCGGCTTTGCTGTGCGTTGTGTTCGGTGCCCTCAGACGAATACAAACCAGCTTCCACATGGACAGTGCAGCGGCCCTTTATGCCACGCCGACACTGTGCCACTTGGCGAGAATGGCTGTGAAGTCGTCTTTGAAGATGCCCCTTACAAGTTGAAGCTTCTTTCTTGACTGAAATGGTGGTGAACTGACCCTTTAATCGCGACAAATTTCTGTAGACTTGGCATCTTCTGGAAGCGCTTCATTCCGCACTCGGGGTCGAGAAGGATTGTTCGCTAGATTCTTGACACGCGTTCGGAGCATACAGAACAAGTTGATAATTTTCAGTTGGTACCGCTCTTGTGGGCGCAATAGACGAGAAAGCGAAAAGTATGCCAAAGAACAAACACTCGAAATTCAACGCCTTTAACGTTCAGTCCACGTTTTTCGTACCGCTCTGGCGGCGCATTTTTGTAGTTGCTGGGTGTGCTCTTTGGGCCATCTTTGAGTACATGAACGGAGGACCATTCTGGGCCTTCCTTTTTGGCGCTGTGGCGGTCTACTGCGCGCATCAGTTTTTTGTGGCTTTCGATCCAGTCGACAAAGAAAAATAGTGAGACGTGGGGTACGAAACCCTTTGGATCGATACGGCAGGCGACCGTTCTTGGCGCTTGCGCCAAATCCTAACTTCTCATATTTTGCAAGCACTCTTTTAGGAGAAATCCCCGGAAAGTTTACTCAGTCCATTTTTGTCCGGAATATTAACAATATGAACATGTGTCCGCATCTGTCCAAATATGGAGATTGACATGCCTGGGTTAATTATCAACCCGATGGCAGACCGTTTGCGCGCTCTTATTGCGCTAGGCGATCTGATCACAATGCCTTGCTGCTTTGATGCGCTTTCCGCAAGACTGATTGAACAGTCTGGTTTTGATCTAACTTTTTTATCAGGGTTCGGGGCTTCCGCCTCGCGGCTAGGTGCGCCTGATACTGGACTCATGAGCTACGGCGAAGTCCTGGATCAAGCGCGTAACGCGATGCATCCGCTTACAATCCCTATGATCGTAGATGGTGACACTGGTCACGGCAATCCGATGAACGTAATGCGCACTGTATCCGGGTTCGCTCGCGCGGGATGCGCTGCTGTCATGATCGAAGATCAAGTTGCCCCAAAGCGATGTGGCCATACCCAAGGAAAGAGCGTCGTTAGTCGTTCTGAGGCCGTCGAACGCATTCACGCCGCCGTTGAAGCGCGAGCTAGCCATGATATCTTGATCCTTGCCCGAACAGACGCGCGCCGCGAGCACGGGCTTGACGAAGCCCTTGCTCGCGCCGAGGCGTTTGCCGAAATCGGCGCCGATATTCTATTCGTTGAAGAACCTTATTCGGCGGAAGAAATGGCCGTTATCTGCAGTTCCATCGACGGCGTTCACATGGCAAATATGCTGGAAGGAGGACAGACGCCCATTCTGCCGCCGGCTCAGCTTGTTGAGTTGGGATATTCAATTGCCGCGTATCCTTTGACGCTGCTATCCGCCGCAATGAAGGCGATGAATGCTGCCCTAGCGGACCTCGCAGCTGGTCGGTCGGCGCAAGAGCACCTCCTGGATTTTGCTGATCTACGCGAGCAAATCGGATTTGATGCCTATCACAACAAGGCGAATGCGCTGAGTAGTCGGCATCTCAAAGATAAGTGACGGCGAACACTTTTCGCCTGTTTCATTTCAATCCGAGGGTTCAAACTGTTTGGCGTTTGCGCGCGACCAGCGCGCTAGATATCCCCCGGAATCATCTTTGCCCTCCTTCAACAATGACCCTATCTCAAGGCTTGCGAAAGCGTCGTCGCCAGTCACCATCTGGGCGTCAGCCTGGCGGATCATCAGGTGGCGCGGCAGAAACTCTCTAGGACTAGACAGACCAGCCGCGCCGGTCATTTCGCCCAAAGCTGCGAGTGTATTGCGATGGACGCTGGCGACGCGTTTGCTTTTCCCGATGGGATCAAGCGCACGCTGGCGGATAGGGTCTTGGGTTGCGACGCCGACGGTGCAACGGTTGGTATGGCAGGCTTGCGCCTGGATGCAGCCAATTACAAACATATATCCGCGCGCCGAATTGCACCAATCTGCGCCCAAGGCCAGGGTGCGGGCAATGTCGAACGCGCTGACATTATTGCCCGCAGCACCCAGTTCGATCTGACTGCGCACACCCATGCCACGCAGAGTGTTGTGTACAAATGTTAGCCCTTCGATCATCGGCATTCCGACATGATTGGCGAATTCCAAGGGCGCAGCACCGGTCCCTCCTTCGGTGCCTTCAACGACAAAGAAATCCGGGATAATCTTAGTTTCCAACATGGCTTTGACTATGCACATGAACTCACGCCTGTGCCCGATACATAGTTTAAATCCAAAAGGCTTACCGCCGGTGCTGCCAGACTAATTCGAACCAATCCCTGCAAGGACAGTGAAGCTGCCCCTTATACCGCGCAGAGACCACGCCACTCAGCAAGAGCAGCGGCGCGGTTGAGCTTGAAATTAGTTCGACTTGAGAGGCTGCGTTCCTGATTAAAGTGGTTGTAGACGGAAGCGTGAACGGCGACGAATTTCTGCAAACTTCGCATGCGCCTGAATCGAAGCATGGCCCGTTCTCGTCGTCGAAAAGGCCCCTTTTCATGGTTTGCAAGCAAACCACTGTCAGGCAGCGGGTGCCAATTCTCCGCCCTGTTGTTCAGCCAGCGGCCCGTTTCCTGCCTGTCTGCGGCACCGATCTCCGTCAGCGCAGCGCCGTACGAGCGCAGCAGGTCCGTGACGATCACCTCGGGTCGACCATGCTTACGCATTGCTTTCTTTAAGAATTTCAATGCGGCCGTCTTATTACGGGTCTTCGTGACGAAGCTTTCCAGGACTTCGCCTTCATGATCCACGGCCCGCAAAAGGCAAAGTCGCTCACCGTTGATCTTCACGAACATCTCGTCCAGATGCCACCGCCACCGGCTGGATTTCATTCCGGCAATCCGCCGCTTTTGTATCTCGGCCGCAAACATCGGACCGGATCGATGCCACCAGTATCTCACAGCCTCATGACTGACATCGATGTCGCGCTCTTGCAGCAGATCCTCGACATTGCGAAGGGACAGAGGGAAACGGACGTACATCATAACCGCCAGTCGGATAATCTCACGGCTCGTTTTGAAATAGCTGAATGGATCAGGCTTGGTCATCTGCAGACGCTACAAATCCGTTCTGCCCGCCTCAAGCCGGTTTCCTCTGACAGTGCCGACCTTCCACATTTCGAAGCGAAAGTGGATAAGGCAGGTACATCATCACTGCCAAGCGTATGATTTCTGGACTTGTCTTGAAGTGGCGAAATGGGCTCCGATTTGTCATCAGGCGAGGCTACTAAACCGCCCTGCTCGCCTCAAGCAGATCTGTTCTGACAAGACCCCAAATAGAGCTCGAAACGATAGAGATCGGGGCGATAAAGAATGCGGATGAACTGCACCGGTCTGCCCCCGTCATCGCGCACCACACGCTCGACCTCGATCAAAGGGCTGCCGACGGGAATATTGAGAATGCCTGCCACCGGAGTATCAGCCAGGGTTGCGGTCAGAGTCTGGTGGGCCGCTGCTATGTTCACGCCGCCCCGTTCAAGCAGTGTGTGAAGAGGGTTGTTTCCCAAATCTTTTCGCTTATAGCAGCGCCCGATGTCCTCTGGAACATAAGTGACTAGATAGGAAAACGGCTCACCGCTCAGACTTCTGACCCGGACGGCACGCTGTACCGTATCGCACTTTTCGATTTCCAGAGCCGAGGCGACTTCGCCCGAAGCAGGTACATAGGAGAACTCTAACACCCGAACGGACGTGCTTCGTCCCATCATGCTGACATTCTCGCGCCAACCATCAATAGATGCACTAAAGACCGGGGCCAAACGATTGGCCAGCACCAGCGTCCCCTTGCCTCTTTCCCGTGCGACCAGACCAGCTTGCGCTAACTCATTCATCGCGCGCTTGGCAGTGATCCGCGAGACCCCGTATTCTGCGCAAAGACCATTTTCACCCGGCAGGTACTCTCCAGGTAAAATTGCTCCGCTGCGAATTCGGTTCGTCAGAAGAGCCACGATCTGCTGGTAAAGCGGCATACCCGAGCCACGACCCAAGGCGGACTCTACCGCTCCATCGCTTTCTTGTATTGGTCGCTTCACTGATCGTCTCATTGGCTCTGAAGAAATCCTGATCCAGACGTAGACAGAATGGTATATTTATATATCATTCGGTCAATTAGCAATGTTGGCGGATCGTGGGTTCCGCACAGACATGGGGCTTCGGAAGGAGCGTTATTGTGCTTGGAATAACTGAAGCCGGGGGGAATTGGTGAAAACGCTTCAATTACTCGACGAATGGTTCGAGAGGGCCCTTTTCTATTTGTCAGGGTTGCTTTTGATGGTGATCGCTCTGGCGGTCTTTTACGCAGTTACAATGCGTTATGCCTTCAACGAACCTCCACTTTGGGCCGATGAGGCCCCTCGCGCCTTCTTTCTTTGGATGACCTATCTGGGCATCGTCGTGGCCACCAAGCGTGGCCAAAACATACGCGTCACCCATTTTATCGACAAAGTCGCACCTTACCCTCGGCTGATTCTCGAAACCTTCATGCACATTCTCGTGCTGATCATGCTGGCAGCACTTGTCTGGTACAACATTCCGATCCTCGAACTACAGTCCGGTGGCAGCATGCTCTCGACCGGCTGGAGTTTTGTATGGCTCTATGCCCCTGTGTCGATCGGTTGCGCGTTGATGTTCATCTATCAGGCAAGGCTCATGATCCGATCTTGGGCTGCCTACCATAGATCCACGGGAGGAGAGTGACATGTTGCTCATTTCAATGATCGCAATCCTGTTCTTGTTCTCTCTGCTGGGAATGGAGATCGCCTGGGCTATCGGATTGGCGGCCTTCGGTTATTTGACACTGTCGCAGTTCACCGAAAATGCGACGCCCATGGTGCTCTTTGCCCAGCAGATGACGTCTGGTGTGAATTCCTTCGTGCTTTTGGCGATCCCGCTTTTTATATTCGCGGGAGAGCTGATGAATGTCACCGGAGTGACCAAGCGGATCGTAAACTTTGCAGCATCGCTGGTCGGGCATTTCAACGGTGGCTTGGCCAACGTTGGCGTTACGGCGAATTTCATCATGTCCGGCTGCTCTGGCTCTGCACTGGCCGACGCGGCTGCCACGGGCACCGTGCTTCTACCCGAGATGGAAAAACGAGGGTTCAAGCCTGCCTTCTCGTCTGCTGTCATCGCGTCTGCAGCAACTGTCGGTCCAATCGTCCCGCCATCGATCTCATTCGTGTTGCTCGGTGCTATCGTCAATATCTCGGTCGGGCAGCTTTTCCTTGGTGGCGTCGTCCCGGGTATTATCATGTTCATCGCCATGTTCGGCGTGACTTGGTGGATCTGTCGCAAACGGAACTATCCATTGGAAACACGCGCCACGGGAACCGAACGACGAGTAGCATTCATCGAAGGTTTAAGTGCGCTGATTGCGCCGATCATCATCGTAGGCGCGATCATCTTCGGAATTGCCACGCCGACCGAAAGCGCCGCAGTTGCCGCCTTTTACGTTCTGTTCCTGGGCGTGTTCGTCTACCGAAACCTATCGCTGATGCAGATTCTGAACGCGGCCAGTCATGCAGCGGTGTCAACTTCAGTGATCATGTTGACTGTGGCGACCTCGAAGATTTTCGCTTGGTTGGCAGTGAAAGAGAACCTGGGCGTGCACCTGACAAACGGGTTGCTTTGGGTCACCGACGAGCTTTGGATCCTCCTTCTGATGATTAATGTCATGCTGCTTATCCTTGGCATGATTATGGAAATTCTGCCGATCATGCTGATCCTCGCGCCGGTTTTGTTTCCCTTGCTGACCGACTTGGGCGTCAACGAGGTGCATTTTGGGGTGGTAATGGTACTTAACCTCATGATCGGGATGATCACTCCACCCATCGGGCTGAACCTGTTCATCATCTCTTCGATCGGAGGCGTCGGGGTCATCGAGATATTCAAGGAAGCGATTCCCTATTTCCTGATCCTTGTCGGGGTCCTTATCGTCATCACGTATTTTCCGCAGCTCACGCTGTTTCTGCCGTCACTGTTCTTCAAGATGTGACGACCACCTTACCAATAAAAGGGAGATTAGCCATGAAACTCAACAGACGAAACTTCGCGAAAGGCATCGGCGGGCTTGGACTTGCATCCGCCCTTGTCGGCGTCGGCAGCCCGGCTCTGGCGGCCAAAACACTAATCTACGGCAATGCCGGTAACATCGACAGCGCGTCCAACACGTTTGCCAAGAAGTGGCTGGATCTCGTGACCGAACGCACCGGCGGTGAAGTTGCGTTCGACATCAAAGCTGGCACCATTGGCGGCGGCAAGGACGTCCTTGACGGCACCGCTTTGGGCACGGTTCAGCTTTATAATGGCGCCTATACTGGGCTGCGTGAATTCGACGTCTTCTATGCTCCGTATTTTGCGCGTGATTCCGACCACGCGCAAAAGATCGCCAACGATATTTTGTATAATGACCTGAACGCCGCTGTTCAGAAACGTTACCCAAGCCTGCGCTACTTGTCAGTCGCACGTGCAGGACCCTGGAAGCTTTTCACAAATCAAAAGCTGGAGTCATTCGACGACCTCAAGGGCCTGAAGATCAGGGCGCCCGAGATCGAAGGTGTGATCGCAGGCCTTGAACAAGTTGGCGCCAAGCCAACAGTTATACCATTCAACGAGCTTTACGGTGCGCTTCAGCAAGGGGTTGTCGATGGCATGGCGACCCTCGGAAACCTGATGATCAGCCAGAAATTCTATGAGGTTGTGCAGCACTGCTACCAGAATGACTGGGGCATCGGGCTCGACAAGCAGATGATCAACATGGGCGCTTGGGATGGACTGGGCGAAGCAAACCAGAAAATTCTTGTCGACACCTTCAACGAGCTGGAACCGCAGGACTTCTTCCGTGCGACCGAAGAGGCCGAAGCCACCAACTTCGCGAAATGGCGGGAATTCAACGGCGACGATTCGACCCCACTGCTGGATGCCAGTGCGGCACAAGCAACTTTGAAGCCCGCAATCAAAGCGCTTTCCGACGATATCTTCGGCGACGGCGCTTACGAACGGATCCAATCGGCCTGATCAAATTCATGCCTCGCCGCTTGGGCGGCGAGGCATATCTTCGGTAGCTTACAGATCGCCAAGAATAAGATCTGCCGCCTTCTCACCCACCAAAATCGACGGAGCCGCCGTATTCGTCGAAGGGATCGACGGAAAGATGGAGGCGTCAGCCACGCGCAAACCGGCCACACCCCGCACGCGAAGCTCGGGATCGACAACCGAAGCTTGGTCTGCTCCCATCCGGCAACTGCCACAGAGATGATGCACGGTGCTTGCGGTTTCGCGAACCCATGCAGCGATGTCCTTCCGACTTTTTATGTCGGGGCCCGGCTGCAATTCTACGCCTCGATAAAGATCAAAAGGCTTTTGCGCGAAAACTTCTCGCAGCAGTCCAACGGCATCAACAAGTGTGTCCACGTCGCGCGGGTCATCCAAATAATTAACTCGTATATCCGGCAACGCCGAAGGATCTGCAGAAGTAATCTTGACGGCGCCTCGGCTATACGGACGCATGACCGACGCGTTAGCCATGAAACCCGGCACATCATTGGCCGGGCTTGCAAATGGATTGAACCGCACCGTCGCACTGGTCAATGCGGGCAAAAAATGGCTTTGGATATTGGGCCCCTCGGAACCCGGAGCGCGCAGATAAGCCCCAGCTTCCAGTGGAAAGACGTTCATCGGCCCATCGCCAAAAAGATAGGCACGCAAGAACGCTACCGCTGCGCGATCAATCCGCGTGAGACCGTGCAGCGTCGCGTCCCCGGTCGCGGCGTGCGATACGCGGACAAGAACGTGATCGTGCAGGTTTTTCCCGACCTCCGGCAGGTCGGCGACAACGTCTATTCCCAAAGGCTCAAGCATATCAGATGCGCCGATGCCGGATCGTTGCAACAGGATCGGCGAACCGATTGCTCCAGCGGAAAGAATTATTTCGCCGTCCGTCACAATGAGCTCTTCGCCTGCGCCATCGTTCAGGACGACACCCACCGCGCGACCGTTCCTTATCTTAAGGTGGCGAACTTCGCAGCCCGTCCGAATGCTCAGATTGCTCCGACGACGCGCATCGGCCAAAAATGCGTGAGCCGCCGTCTCACGCCGACCGTTGCGTATTGTGAAATGGTAAAACCCAAACCCCTCAGGCATTTCAGAATTGAAGTCTGGGCAAGCAGGGTGACCAGCAGCCTGCCCTGCCTCAATGAAAGTATAAGCAAGCGGACTGACAGGCTTGACGCGACGCGAAACAGTCAACGGTCCGTCAATGCCATGATCCTCTGAAGTACCGCCAGGACCTTGAAACCCCTCCGAGCGCAGAAAGAGTGGGCGAAGTGCGTTCCAGGACCAGCCCGGCATGCCTTGTTGCGCCCAAAGATCATAGTCGCTTGGCAAGCCGCGGACATAGACCATGCCGTTAATCGCCGTCGATCCGCCCAGAACGCGGCCGCGTGGCAATTCGACAGATCGTCCCGAAAGACCCGGCTCGGCAGATGTTGCATATCGCCAGATATGAGATTTCCCGCGGAGCAAGACAGCTGTCATCATCGGGACCGCAAGCGCAGGGTCGCGACCGCGACCGCCCGCTTCGATCAGCAGGACGTTCAGGTCCGGATTTTCTGACAGGCGCGCAGCAAGCGCACAGCCCGCTGCACCTGCTCCGACAACAATATGTGTCCAGGACGCTTTGCTCACGACTTGCCCGACGCTTCGTCGAAACCGCCCTGCCCGATCATATCCGCCCACGCACGAAACGGCTCGCTGGCCTCAACATCACCGGCAACAATGAGCTCGCGCCAGACGTCGCAAGCATCGACAAAATTCGGCACACCACCCGGAAACATCGCCAACGCCAGTCCTTCGGCGATTGCCATTTCCTTGGCACCGGCGGCATAGGCACCCTTGATGTGCTCGCCCACCCAAAACCATCGCCGGTGGCACTGGTGGGCAGCAGCCATGCCGATTTCAACAATCCAATTCTCGGTTCCGTGGCGCTCACGCAGAACGTTCAAACCGTCACGATAAGACAAGATGGCCTCGAAGCCGTCCAGATGTGGGGCCCAGTGACGCTCAACGAACGAATGTCGATCCGCGCCGTCTGCCCAAGAGGCGTATGCCAAAGCAGCCGCGACATCCGCCTCTCCGCCGCCGCCTTTGCGCAAACGGTCGATGTGGTGCGTTGCAATCGCCTCGCCTGTTGAGACCAGTATGATCAGCCAGATCACCTCTTTCTCGTACAGAGTCAGGTCACGATCCTGCAACGTCAGCGCGGTATAGGTCGCATCATAGGCGCGGAGAAGGTCTGGGGCCGCCACTGCCATCAGACCGTGATGCGGTAGAAGATATCCGCGCTTTGTCTTCAAATCTTTCAGCAATCGCGCAACGTCTTCCGCTGTTCGAGGTGAAATTTCCTTGGGCACCGAGATGACTTCCTTGATGGCTTCTTATTACACCATAATGATCACTGCCCTGGGTGCAACGTTAAGCGGTTTGTTGAGCACAATATTTCCAGTACAATAAGGCTCAGACAAGTGGGAGAGACTCATGGCAGCTTTGGACGGTAAAACCGCAATCGTGACAGGTGCTACACGCGGGATCGGCGCTGCCATCGCAGAACGCTTTGCAGCCGAGGGGGCTAAAGTGGCCTCTTTCGACCTTTATCCGCCACCACCGCAGAATGGCGGGCTTTCGATGGAAGTCGATGTAGCAGATGAAAATTCGGTGAACGAGGCTGTCGCAGAAGTCATGACAGCATTTGGGCATATCGACATTCTTGTGAACAACGCCGCCGCCGACGGCATTCGTGGCCCGGTGACCGAAATGTCGCTTCACGATTGGAACCGTGCTTTGGCGGTCAATCTGACGGGCGCTTTTCTGCTCTGCCGCGCGGTGATCCCTCATATGGCCAAATCGGCGAGCGGATCAGTCGTGAATGTGGCGTCGCAGCTTGGCTCGGTCGCTGTTCCAGAAAACCCGGTCTATTGCGCATCGAAAGGTGGCCTAATCCAACTGACGCGCGCCATGGCCTTGGATCATGCCAGCGACGGTGTGCGCGTGAACGCACTGTCCCCAGGCGCTGTGCTTACCGAACGGCTGATTGGCGTCTATGGCTCGGAAGCCGCGGTGCGGGATGCCCTGACGTCCAAGTATCCGTTGGGACGAATCGGCACGCCGGATGATATTGCGGGCGCCGCGGTGTTCCTTGCATCCGGGGACTCGCGGTTCATGACGGGCGCTGACCTTGTCCTAGACGGCGGATATTCAGCGCAATGAGCACCCCAGCCGAGCAAATAACAGCACTTCTCGCGGCACTCGAAGCGCGTGATCTTAAAAACAGCCGAAGCGCAGCTTCATCCCGAGATCCAAATGATCTTTCCCGGCGGTACTGGCTTCAAATCACTCGATCAATTGGTGGCCCGGGCGCGCCCGCGCTATCGCGATGTGGCAAAGCATGTCGAACGTATTGATGTCTCACCAGGAGCGACGGGCGACATCGCGTTCGTGCAGGGCACGCTTTACGGTCACTGGCCCGATGGAGAGACCTTAAAAGACATTCGTCTTGCCGACTGGTTCGAATTTGAAGACGGAATAATCCGCCGTCAAAGAGTGTGGAACGATATCGGAGAAGCATGCATCTCAAAGCCCGGTGTGCTGACGAAATCTCTCTGACCAAGCGCTTCCGCTAAGCCATGGCTCCAGGTTCGCCGCGCTTGGCGCTACGCCGGAAAGAGCCAGAAGACTGCGCCACGCAAGACATAGATTTGGCGAGATAACGGGCACCGGCGCACTAGTAGCGCGCAGGATCGTCGGCAACGTCGGCAACCCGGTTCCAAGCATCGCGACTGCTTCAAGCCCATCGGTCCCAATTGCTTCCAAGGCACCTTTCGAGACCTCCCCGCCCAATGCGTAAATCGGATGGAAAGCCGCGGCGGCGCTGTTAATACGTTCTTCGCGAATGATCGTTAACCCGCGCTTTTCCCAATAGGACATCGCGTTTTCATGCAAGGGGTCGCCATAGGGCGAGATGATGCCCACCCGTTGTACGTGAAGAACCTCCAATGCGTCCCGCACTGCATTGGCCGCGGTAATCACGGGATAGCCCCTGTTGCGCTCAATTTCAGCGAGGTGACGATCCTCTTCTGCGGGATCAACAAGATAAGCAGCCCCTGTACAGGCAAACGCAACCGCTCCAACCGGAGCGTTTGCGAATTGTTCTAATGAGCTGTCCATGGCCTCGACATAGTCGACCAGACGTTCGTCGATGGTCGGCTTGCTGCTTGTCAGCCGGGCGGTGATCATCCCTGTGCGGGGCGGTATCAAGATCATAAGCTCGGGCTCGACAGTCGTGTTCGCCTGAGGTGTTAAAACGCCCAGAAGGCCGTCGGGCGCATATTCGAGTTTGTTTGTCATGCGGATATCCTGACCGAAGCTACGCAGTGGGCCTGCTAATTAAGTTTTATCATAGCAAAAGGGTTACTTTTGGCACCCTATCTCGAACCGGATTAAACAACAGGGCGAATCTTGTGTTCCGGACGACACTTTCCAGCATTAAGATATACGCACCCAGATCGAGCACTATGCCATGCCTAAACGGTAATCGAGCATAAAGCACTTCCACAATGACCGATGCTGCCCCTTAGAACTGAAACCGGTCGGTACGATAGCTTCAGGTTGACAGACCATCTTTGCCTTGTCGTTGGCTTGCGTGTAGCCATCAATCGCGATCCGGCGCAGCGATCAGCGTGGCCTCTGCCGCAAAAGTCGCTCCTGCCACTGGCTGCCGACCTGAACCATATTGCACAGCCAGCCAGTCGAGCCCCAACGGATTTAAATCGCTGGCAGGTGTCTGCCAGTCCCCAGTGACTGACCCGGTTCCGAAGTGCTTATGCAGCACCCCTTCCACCCGGTAACAGAGGTCCGCTTCAAAATCGGGAGTCTGTCCGATACCGCCGGAAAGCATCAGCGTTTCATCTGTGTGATGACCCGGCGACCTTGCAACCATGCGCATTACATAGGAATGCGCGATTGCGGGCGGTGTTTCCTCGCGCCCATACCCCCAAAGCCGCAGCCACTCGCTTCGGAAATGGTCAAGATCAGGGTTAAACCAGACGCGCTCAAGGTCGTCTTCCGTGACAAGCCCCTGAAAATCAAAGTAATTCCAATCCCTTGACTCACCCATTTCAAGTGAACGCAGCCGCCAATTGGCATAGTGCAATGTGCCAGGAATTGCGTTAAAAAACGGCATATCCACTTTGCGAAGCCAATCGGAATAACCCTGTTCCTCGGCCGTTGGACCGACGGCGTATGCGATAAAAATGACCAACGGGCAGTCATCCAAACAGCGTGTGGGATCGGGCGTCATGGCGGCTCCTCGCTCAGAAATCAGTGGACAAAAAGTTTTACTTCCGAGACAATAAACCACACAAAATAAGCACAAACGGGATGTGCTGGCCAGTGTCTTGTCCGAGCGAAAACCTTCCGGCAATCGCCAAATGTATACTAAGCCGGTAGGAGGCTTCAACCAAATGGTACGCACTGCGGTTCATAGCCATCCGCATACGGGTCAAAACCCGCTAACCGGAAAATGAGGCACTTAATTCATGAGCACGAGCGAACATCCCACCGGACTACCACTGAAGGCGGAACAAACGTTCTTCGAAGATTCCGCAATTGATCGCTTGATGTCGATGGTCATGACACTGGCGGCTGAACTTCACGTCACGCGCGACCGCTTGGCTGTCATGGAAATGATGATGGAAAACAATCAGCCGATAACATCCGCTTCACTGGATGCGTTTCGCCCGAACCCCACCCAGAAAGAACGTCTGAACGCAGGAAGGCAGGCATTTAGCAAAGAGCTGATGTTCTGTGCAATTGGCGTAGAGGCGTCGCTTGGCGCGCCCGAAGAGGGCGTGGGAAAGTTCAACAAATCCTGAGAACCAGCCCAACGCTGCCGAATTTTCGACCTAGGACCTGGAAGAAGCCAATGTTCGAAGACATACCTGCAAACCGAGAATTCGACGCTTATCAGTCCTTTTTGCTCGACTGCAAACTTGCCTGGACACGTCAGTTGTTCCCCGTGCTACGGGACCGTTTTGATGTCGCCGCAAGAGACGCGCGCCCTAAAACCGTCCGAGATGTAGCAGCACTGATGGAGGACGACACAACAGCCCAGATGTTCGGCTGGTTCGAGCGGCACCTGCAACGCATGAAATATTCCGGTCTGCGTGGGCTGACCGTGCATTACGACGGTTATCGGGAGGAGATTCTTCGCGCGTTGGACTCCGCAGTTCCTGAGCATCTGCTGGAGCTCCATCCAGACTTTCAGCAGCCGGAATATTACACCTCCGTCGATATCCACCAGCATCCCGGCGGTGTCTGGAGCGACGAGATCGCAGGATTTGTTTATGAGCGAGGGGCACAATCAACAGCCCCCATGCTGAAGAAATCCCAAAGCCTGTTTCACCGCATGACAGCGGAGGCACTGACCCGTACGGACCGTGAGGTCAAAAAAGTGGTCGATCTCGGCTGTGGCTGGGGCGGAAGCACGCAACCCTATTACGAAGATCACCCAGAGATCGACGTCACCGGCGTCGAACTTTCTGCACCCTGCCTGCGTGTCGCGGCATTGCGCGCAGCGGAGTTGCAGGCGCAAAATGTACGTTACAAGCAAGCGGACGCTTCTGACACCGGGTTAGACGGCGGTGACACCGACATTGTCACATCAACCATGATGCTTCACGAGATGCCCCCGTCTCATATCAAGGGAGTCCTCCGCGAAGCTCACCGCCTATTGGCGCCCGGAGGGCTGTCGATCCATCTGGATTTCCTCATGCACAACGATCCGTTCAAGGTGTGGGTTCATCATGGACACTCTGCCCGAAACAATGAGCCCTTCATGGTTCCGCTCAACGGAATGGACATTGTCGCGGCTCATAAGGAAGCGGGCTTTGACGATGTTGAGATCGTCCCTTTCGAAGAGTTCGACGGTTCGTTGTCTCCCGACAATACGGCTTGGCGTTTCCCATGGACGATGATCATTGCCCGAAAGTCAGGCTAAAGCGGTTTGCGATTGATGTGAATCGAACGCCGATTGAACGAGCCCGCTGACGCGGGATGGGCGTCACTATTGGCGGGCATGGGCTCCTGATGGGAAGGTTCGGTTACTGAGACCAACCTTTAATCAGGAGACCATCCCATGGCTGATGCCACACCGGCGGTAAGCCCGCTGCGCCGCCGTATGATCGACGATATGACGCTTCGCAACCTTTCGCCGGCCACACAGCGATCCTATCTTCATGCCGTTGCCAAGTTCAGCCGGCATTTCAACCGCTCGCCAGATGGGCTGGGGCTGGAGGATGTCCGGGCCTTTCAGGCCTATCTGGTGTCGCAGGGCATTTCCTGGCCGGGTCTCAACCAGACGGTCTGCGCCTTGCGCTTTTTCTACGGCGTGACGCTGAACCGGGCGGAGATTCCTGAGCGGATCGCCTACGCCCGTACGCCGCGCGAGCTGCCGACGAGGTTGTGAGCTTCCTAGAGGCGGTGACGTCCCTGAAGGCGCGCGCGGCACTGACGAAGGCCTACGCCGCAGGGTTGCGCGCCTGGGAAGCGGTCAGCCTGAAGGTCACGGATATCGACAGTGACCGCATGGTGCTCCAGATCCGCCACGGCAAGGGTGCTAAGGACCGTACGGTCATCTTGAGGGGGTCTGGCAGCTGAGGGCCGATTACGAGAAACTGCTTCGCGACAGCTCTAGGCCGCTTTGTTATGTGGAGCCAAATGTGGACCCAGATCGGTCGATCTTCTCAAACAACATTTAATTACAGTGATTTAACAAGTCTTGGTGGCGGAGGAGGTGGGATTCGAACCCACGGTAGACTTTCACCTACGTCGGTTTTCAAGACCGGTGCATTCGACCACTCTGCCACTCCTCCGACGCCGACCGTCATATGGCGCTACGAGCGATTCTGAAAGCCCCGGATTTGAGGGAATTTAACACCATTGCGGCAAGCCAACGCCGATTGTCACGTCTCAGCGCTTTTCTCCAGCGCTTGTTGGCTGTAGTGTTTAACACAATCGGCCCAAAAGCGGCTGAACCGAGGTATCAAAACAAAGCGATCCGCGCCGGTTTGGCGAAGGTGACAGGAGCAGGCGGTATGACCATGAAGTTCAAAGCAGCGATCCCCCTTTTGGTGGTGATGGCGATCGGGCTGGCCGCCTGTGAAGAAGGTCAATTCCTGACTGCCCCAACTGATGGACAAACGACAGTCCGCGCGCCTGCCGAGGCCCGGATAGAAATTCAAGAAGTCGAACGCGCCGATATATTTTCGGCCTCAGAACTGGCGTTATGGGACGGAAGACCGTCGCTTGGCGGTCTTTGGGTTGCGCATCCAGACGTCGGCGACCCCGAACGCGTCCTTATCCGCAACGCGACAAATGGCCAGTCGATATACGGTGCTCTGTTCCGCCGCGAACGCAACAACCCCGGCCCCCGTATTCAACTGTCGTCGGAGGCCGCAACCGAACTCGGCATCCTTGCAGGCCGGCCGACAGAGCTTTCCATCGTTGTCGTTCGTCAACAAGAAGTGACGATCGAGCCCGAACCGCTACCGCTTGACGCCACGCCGGACGCGCCCTCCGATGAGACAGCGATTGTCGCCGTTCCCGCCGACGCCGAGCCCGAACAACCGCCTCAAAGGCAAGGTTTTTTTGCGCGGCTCTTTGGTGGAGGTACCGCGGCGTCCGCAACACAAGGCGACACCACGCCTGCCACGGCTGACGGTGCGATAGCCCCATCAGTGGAAACTGAAACGCTCGATCCAATTACCACTGGAGCCGCCGCAGCAATAAGCGCCGCCGAAGCTTCGGCCACCACGAGCACAGCCGTAGTGCGCCCCCAGCGTCGCGCCGTCGCGGCCGCCACGACACCCGAGCCGACCCCCGCACCAGTCGCTGCCCCGGCGCCTGCACCTGAACCTGTTGTGGCGGCTGTTCCAACACCTGCCGCTCCAGCTCTCAATAGCCCCTATGTCCAGGTTGGCCTCTTCACCGTCGAAGCCAACGCAAGTGCCGCCGCAACCGGCCTTCGCCAAGGCGGTATCGTGCCTACAATTGTGCCAGGAACAAACGCCACTGGCACGTTCTGGCGCGTCCTCGTCGGCCCAATGACCAGCCCCGACGACCAATCCGAAATCCTCGGACAAGTGAAATCGCTCGGCTATGCCGACGCCTTCCTTGTGTCCAACTGACCCAAACCCACACCGGAGGCCCGCCATGCTCCGCCGCATTGCAACTCTCGCCCTGATCGTAACCACCGCTTGCGCCAGTGCGATCCCCAAACCGGCCGAAGCCGCATTCGAAACCCGCGCCACGTCGGCCTATCTGTACGATGTGACCACAGATACCGTGCTGTTTGAGAAAAACGCCGACATCCCCCTGCCCCCGGCATCGATGTCCAAGCTCATGACGCTCTATATGCTGTTCGAAGCTCTCCGCGATGGCCGCGTTACGCAGGACACCACGTTTGGCGTCTCAACCAAAGCCCGCGTTATGGGCGGCTCCACCATGTTCCTTGATGAAACCGACCGCCCGACAGTCGAAAGCCTGATCAAGGGTATCATCGTCCAGTCCGGCAATGACGCCTGCATCGTCGTCGCCGAAGGCCTTGCGGGAAGCGAAGACGCCTTCGCCCGCCAGATGAACACCCGCGGTCCTGAGATTGGGCTATCAAATTCGACGTTTTCCAACGCCTCAGGCTGGCCTGATCCGAACCACCGGATGTCAATGCACGACCTCGCAGTCCTCGCCACGCGCATCATCAACGAATTCCCGGAATACTATGGCTTCTTCGCGCTTGAAGAATACGATTTTGACGGCCGCTCTCCCTCCAACCGCTTCAACCGCAACCCGGTTCTTGGGCTTGGACTTGGCGCTGACGGCCTCAAGACCGGCCACACAGTAGAAGCTGGCTACGGTCTTGTCGGCTCCGCCGTCCAAGGCGAGCGGCGCATTGTCTTCGTCTTTTCCGGCCTGGAATCCGAGGTTGACCGCCGTCAGGAAGCCGAAAGCTTCGTCAACTGGGGCTTCCGCCAGTTTCTTTCCAAGGACGTTGCCAAAAAAGGCGACACCATCACGCAGGCCCCGGTCTGGATGGGCAGCCAACAACAGATCAACTTGATTACCAAGAGCGATATCCGCCTCCTTGTGCCAGCCATCGGACAAGACACACTTGAAACGCGCGTCGAATACCAAACCCCGCTTGAGGCACCCATCGCAAGTGGCGACAAAGTCGGCGAACTGGTTATCACCGCCCGCGATATGCCCGAAAAGCGCATAGATCTCGTCTCCGACCGCGACGTCGAATACGGAGGTTTCGTCCCCCGCATCCGCGCCTCGACCTACGTCCTGTTTGACAAGGCCATGGGTCAGGTGCGAACCCTCATGGAATGACCACGGGACGACTTATCACATTTGAAGGCATCGACGGATCGGGCAAATCCACCCAAGCCCGGCTCCTCCATGACCACCTGACGGCCAAGGGCCAGGACGCGATCCTCACCCGCGAACCCGGAGGCGCGCCCGGAGCGGAGGACATCCGCCGTCTCCTTGTCGAAGGCGACCCGGACCGCTGGTCCCCGGAAACCGAAATACTCCTGTTCACCGCCGCTCGACGCGACCACCTGGAGCGCACGATCGAGCCTGCCTTGAAACGCGGCACCACAGTCATCTCTGACCGCTTCGCCGACAGCACACGGGTCTACCAAGGGGCTGCTCGTGGCGATCTTCGCGATCTCGTCGACCGTCTCCACGACGCAGTAATCGCACGCGAACCCGACCTTACTTTCGTCATCGACATGGACCCCGACACCGCCCTCGCCCGCGGCCTCGCGCGCAACTCCGGCGAAGACCGCTTCGAGGACATGGGGGCCGCCTTCCAACATAAGCTTCGCGCGGGCTTTCTCGCATTGGCCAAATCCAACCCCGACCGCTGTCACCTGATCGACGGCAACCGTCCCCCAGAGGCGGTCGCCCAAGACGTCGCCGCCATCGCCGACGCCTTATGATTAAACCACACGCACCCCGCGCCCTCTTTGGGTCCAGAAAACACAGGGAGGTCCACGCAAGTGGACCGGGTCTTACGGCGGTTGCATGCAATCGCCGGCCGACAACACATTACGCAACAATGTGTGAGAGGCAGAGCCCCAAATGACCGACGACGCCCTCCCCGAAGCCGACCGCGCCGACGGCGCGCCCCATCCGCGCGAAACCGAAACACTCTTCGGGCAAGACGCCGCACAGGCTCAGTTTCTCGAAGCCGTGACCGGCAGCCGCATGCACCATGCATGGCTCATCACCGGCCCCAAAGGCGTCGGCAAGGCGACCCTTGCCTGGGCCGTCGCGCGCTACCTGATCGCAACGCCGCCGCAAACTGCCGACGCAGGCCTGTTCGGCGATGCCCCCCCGCCGCCCGCAAGCCTCGACATCTCGCCCGACCACCCGGTTGCGCATCGCATGGCAGCCCTCTCGGAGCCCGGCCTCCTTCTCATTCGTCGCGCATGGGACCGCGAAAAGAAACGCCTGAAGGCGCAAATCACAGTGGATGAAGTCCGCAAACTCGGCGGCTTCTTTGGCCTTTCCGCGACAGATGGTGGCCGCCGTGTCGTCATTGTCGACAGCGTTGACGACATGAACCCGTCGGCTGCAAACGCGCTTTTGAAAGTCCTCGAAGAACCTCCTAAAAACGCTCTTCTTCTCCTGATCAGCCATGCGCCCGCACGCCTTCTTCCTACGATCCGCTCGAGGTGCCGCGAACTGCGCCTGTCGTCGCTGGAACCCGACGCCTTGACCGCTGCCCTAGACCAAGCCGGACACCAAAACACCGACCCCGGCCTCACCGCCCTCGCGGCGGGCTCTGTCGGCACCGCCATTCGCCTCCTTAGCAACGATGGCCCCGCGCTTTACACGCAAATCCTAGCCCTTCTCGCAAGCTGCCCAAGCCTTGATCGCGCCCGCGCTCAGAAATTCGCCGAGCACGTTACGCAGCGGGGTCAGAACGACCGCCTAAACGTTGCCCTGACCTTGCTCGACCTCGCGCTCGCCCGCATGGCCCGCACCGGAACCGGCCTCACACCAGACACGCCCATTACCACAGATGAACCCCAGGTTATGGCCCGCCTTGCCCCCAACGCCCACGCGGCGCGCAAATGGGCCAGCCTCCAACAAGACCTGTCCCAGCGCATCGGCCACGGTCGCGCAGTCAACGTGGATGCCCAAAGCCTGATCCTCGACGCCTTCCTCAAGATCAACGAGACCGCGTCGCGTCCTTGACCCTTCGCCCCAAAGCATCGATACGAAACCCATGTCTGAACCCGGCCCCAACATCCCGCTGACCGACAGCCATTGCCATCTCGACTTCCCGCAATTCGACGGCGAAATCGACGACCTTCTTGCGCGCGCCAAAGCCCGTGGCATTAGGCGCATGGTGACGATCTGCACAAAACTCATATCCCTGCCGCCGGTCCAAGCTCTCGCCGAGTCCCAAAACGAAGTTTTCTTCGCCGCTGGCACGCACCCGATGTCCGTCGCGGACGAACCGCTGGTCAGCGTTGAAGACCTCCTCGCGGTCGCCGAACACCCCAAGTGTGTCGGCATCGGCGAAACCGGTCTCGACTATCACTACACGGTTGAAAGCAAGAACATCCAAGCGCAATCCTTGCGCATTCACATCGAAGCCGCCCGCCAAACCAGGCTGCCCCTCATCGTCCACGCCCGTGCCGCCGACGACGATATGACCGCGATCCTGTCCGAGGAGCACGCAAAAGACGCCTACACCTGCGTCATGCATTGCTTTTCCTCGTCTGCCGCCCTCGCCCAAGCCGCCCTTGATCTCGGGTTTTACCTTTCCATGTCCGGCATCACAGCCTTCCCCAAAAGCCAGGGCCTCCGCGATATCTTCGCCGCCGCGCCCGTTGATCGCATCCTCGTCGAAACCGATGCTCCTTACCTTGCGCCACCCCCTAACCGGGGCAAGCGCAACGAACCGAGCTACGTCGCCGACACAGCCCGCATCGGCGCCGAGGTTTTCAACATGGATTACAGAGACTTCGCGGCACAAACCGAAGCGAACTTTGACCGCCTCTTCACGAAAGCCGCCCAATGGCAAAGCTGACCTTCACCATATTGGGCTGCGGCTCTTCCGGAGGCGTTCCGCGCCTTGGCGGCTTCTGGGGCGACTGTGATCCAAGCAACCCCAAAAACCGCCGCCGCCGTTGCTCCCTTTTGGTCGAGCGGAAGACGAAAGACGGCACCACCCGCGTCCTAATCGACACCTCCCCTGACATGCGCGACCAGCTTCTCGGGGCCGGTGTCGGCACACTAGATGCCGTCCTTTACACACACGGCCACGCCGACCACGTCCACGGCATTGATGACTTGCGCATGATCGTCTTCAACCAGAAAAACCGAGTCTCTGTCTGGGCCGATGGTCCGACACAGGAACGCCTCTACGGCAGCTTCGGCTACGCCTTCACTCAACCCGCTGGCTCGCCCTATCCGCCAATCCTCGACATGTTCACAATTGATGGCGACGTCACAATTTCCGGCCCGGGCGGCGACATCACCTTCACCCCCTTCGAGGTAGATCACGGCGCAATAGACGCCCTCGGATTTCGCATTAAGAATGTCGCCTATCTTCCTGATGTATCAACTATGCGTGACGATACGTGGGCAAAATTGCAAAACCTCGACGTCTGGATCGTGGACGCCCTCAGACGCACACCGCATCCAACCCACGCCCACCTCGAACGCACGCTTGAGTGGATCGGCCAGGTGCGACCCAAGCGCGCCATTCTCACCAACATGCACAACGATCTCGACTACGCGAAAGTCAACGCCGAAACCCCGGATCACATCTCCCCGGCCTTCGACGGTATGAAAATCGAGCTGGACGATTAACCAACGTGCAAGCCCTCCTAGACGTTATCCTCCCTGTCTTCCTCGTTATCGGCTTTGGCTATTGCGCGGTCTGGAGAGGCTGGTTTCCCGATACTGGCGTCGATGGACTGATGAAATTCACCCAAAACTACGCCATCCCCTGCCTCTTGTTCCGCGCAATTTCGACCCTCGACCTCTCGGCACAATTTGACCCCGAACTGCTGATCTCGTTCTACGCTGGCGCCACCGTCGGCTTCACCGCGGGCACTTTGGGTGCGCGGTACATCTTCAGGCGCAATTGGTCCGACAGCGTCGCCATTGGCTTTGTCTGCCTGTTCTCCAACGCCGTCCTCCTCGGCCTGCCCATAACCGAGCGCGCCTACGGTACAGATGCACTGTCCGCCAACTACGCAATCGTCGCCGTCCACGCGCCTTTTTGTTATATGTTGGGCGTCGCTGCGATGGAGATTGCGCGCGCCGATAACCGCAATCCGGCAATACTGTTGGGCAAAATCCTGCGCTCAATGTTCCGCAACGCGCTGGTCATCGGTATCGCACTGGGCCTGGCAGTGAACCTCTCTGGCCTACCCCTTCCGGGTGTTCTGGTCGACGCCGTTGACCTCATGGTCGTTGCCGCCCTTCCGGCCGCACTTTTCGGCCTCGGAGGCGTGCTACATCGCTACAAACCTGAAGGTGATTCCAAAACAATCACAATGGTTTGCGTGATTTCTCTCATCCTCCACCCAGCGATCACCCTTAGCCTTTCGACCCTCTTTCAACTTGACCGCGACGCGCTCAGATCTGCCGTCCTGACGGCCGCAATGGCGCCCGGCGTCAACACCTACATTTTCGCCAATCTCTACGGCAGCGCGCGCCGCGTCGCTGCCGCATCTGTGCTTGTGGGCACGGCTGCATCCATCGTTACGGTCTGGCTCTGGCTGCTTCTACTCCCATAGAGAACTCGTTCACACTTCATGAACATTGACCGTGATTATTCCTTACTTGTGCCCAATCGTGGTCACAAATCTGGGGTCTATTTAGGAACGAAGTTAAGGGAATCGTTCTATGAGCAACGTCATCGCCTTCCGTCGACCGGCTGAACGCCACATTAAAGACCGCCAGATGCAGGGGGCTACGCTGTTTGTTCATATTAAAAACGCCTCGCTGATTGCCCATCTTGCCAAACCCCTTGGGCAACGCGACGTAGGCGCCGAAAAGGCCAATCGCTCCTAGGCTGAGACTTTTGCTTCTCTCTGACGACAACTGCCGCTAAACCGTAAGGAACGGAATTAGGGGGCACGTCTCATGAACACCTACGATCTTTCTGGCAAAACAGCTATCGTTACTGGCGGCGCACAAGGCATCGGCCTAGCAGTATCGGCACGCCTTCTCGCCTCGGGCGCAAATGTCGCCAGCTGGGACAGGAACGGCGACCAGAACGCCGCAACCGTCGCCGCCTTCAATGCAGGCGATAACGCCACCGCAATCACCGCCGACATTTCCGAATGGTCCTCCGTCCAGGCCGCCCTCAATGCGACCGAGGCAGCGCTCGGCCCCGTTGATATC
>CAJQNG010000269.1 GCA_905479635.1 uncultured Boseongicola sp.
AGTCGATCATCAAGAGATCGACGATGCCGACCAAGCGATTGCGCAGCAAACGCCGCGAAGAACAGAGCCAGTCGACCCTAAAGAGATCGAGGACGCCCAACCAGAGAGGCCGGAACCAACTCCAACTCCAACTCCAACACCCATCCCGGTTGAATCTGTTTCGGATGCGTCTCGCGAACCTGCCAAGCCGGGCCTTTTCGGGCGTTTCTTCGGTCGTACTGAACAAAAAGCCGTTGTCCGCCGTACCCTTGATGATGATATGTTGGAGCAGATAGAGGAACTCCTCATCTCTGCTGACATGGGCGTCGAAACCTCTATGCGTGTCACGGCCAATATGGCCGAGGGTCGCTTGGGTAAAAAGTTCTCGACCGACGAACTTAAGGACATGATGGCCAGCGAAATTGCCCGCATCATGGAACCCGTCGCCAAGCCCATGCCGATCTATCAAAAACGCCCGCAGGTGGTGCTGGTTGTTGGCGTAAACGGCTCGGGAAAAACAACAACCATCGGCAAACTGGCTTCGCAATTCCGCGCCGCAGGCAAGACCGTCGTTATCGCTGCGGGCGACACGTTCCGTGCGGCGGCAGTCGAACAGTTGCAAGTCTGGGGTGACCGCGCAGGCGTGCCGGTGATGACTGCGCCCGAGGGCTCTGACCCCGCCAGCCTTGCATATGACGCCATGACCAAAGCAGAGGCGGACGGTGCTGATCTTTTGATGATCGACACCGCAGGCCGCCTTCAAAACCGCGCTGACCTCATGGAAGAACTTGCCAAGATCGTGCGAGTCATCCGCAAAAAAGACCCCGAGGCGCCTCATAACACACTTCTCGTGCTTGACGCGACGACGGGTCAAAACGCGCTCAACCAAGTTGAGATCTTCCAGAAAATCGCAGACGTCTCAGGCCTCATCATGACCAAACTTGATGGCACCGCAAAAGGCGGCGTCCTTGTCGCGCTTGCCGACCGCTTCGGCCTGCCAATCCACGCCATCGGCGTGGGCGAGCAAATTGACGATCTCGCGCCATTCGACCCCCGCGAATTCGCCGCCGCCCTTACGGGGTTGGAAGAGTGAGATATCTGGCCGCGATTGTTCTTGCGGTTGCGCCAACCATGGTAACAGCTGATTGCTCTAGTGAGCGCGCGATCCTTCTGTCGGCACTACTCAGTAGCAATTACACGATTCAAGACCCCGGCACATTCGCCGAAGATCAAGGCACCTGCCGCCAAAGCGACCTTGTCCTTGCGCAAGACATTCTCACCATAGAAGTAGCCTCACTCATCTGGCGTCTTGAGGGCATTGAGGCCCTAACGATCGGCAGCGGACGGATCAGCTTAACAGGCGATCTTGACGGATTGCGGATAACGCCGCGCACCGAAGACGCATGGATCAGCTATATGCTGGCCGAGCAAAACCGTCGGAACGACATCGACGCCACACTCTTTGTCTGGTGGGATTTTCCTGACGGGCGCTTTGAACTTGCCTCGCTGGATATCGATTTTCCGGGCGAAAACCGTTTTTCTTACGGGTTCCGCGCAACCGGCGTTTCGCCTCAACTCCTGACGGGGGATACGACTGCCCTTAAAACCCTCATGCTTGAACATTTGACGCTTGAGGTCGAAAATCGCGGTTTCGCCGACGGATTGATCCTTGGCGCCATGATTGGCAAACTTTCCGCAGTTCCGGGCTCTCCGGAAAGCGTTATAGATGGCACGAAACGCGACCTACGCGCGCTTGTGTCGAACCTTCCCGGCAATGTGTTTGACGCGGATACAAAGGCCGCCCTGGTTGCCCTGATCACCGCAGGCCCCGTGCCCTGGGGCGAGGTTTTTGTCCAGATCGCAACCCAGTCGCCCATCCCTCTGGCCCCGTTCTTGAGCCTTGGCGCCATAACGCCCGACACCCTAAGTGAGGCCTTCCTCGGCGGCACAGTCAGCGTTATTTTCAAAGAGGAAACAGTCGAAAATTGAGCGAATGGCTGATTTCTCTCGAAGGCACGGACCAAGGCCGCCAGGTCGCACTTGGTCTCGCCCTCATGGCAGCCGTGCTCCATGCGCTATTCGGAGCGCTGCAAAAAGGGCGCTTTGACCCTTACACAACCCGCTCAGCCATCGACGCCTGTTACGCACTGATTGCACTCCCGTTCGCGCTGTTTTTTGTGCCGTGGCCCGAAGCCGATGTCTGGCCTTTGTTCGCGGTCGCCTGGGTCATCCACGTGGGCTACAAACTTGCCCAAGCCGCGGCCTATTCAGCCGGCGCCTACACCGTCGTCTACCCCGTCGTGCGCGGCATCGGCCCGGTCTTCACAGTGATTGGCGCGGGCATCCTTTTCGGCGAACGCTTCGCTGCCATACAATGGCTAGGTGTCGCGATGTTGGCCAGCGGCATCCTCGGCCTTGCGGTCTACAACCTACGCCATGTCACGAGCGACCGCGCGCGGTTGCCGCTTGCCCTTGGCTTTGCCGCAATGACTGGCGGTTTCGTCGCTCTCTATACGACTTGGGACGCCTTCGTCATCCGGGCAACCGCCGATCCGCTGACCTTTGTTGCATGGTTTTTCCTGATCGACGGAATCGCCTTTCCCGCCGCCTATCTAATCCTCAATAAGGGCCGTGTCCCAACCCCCTTTGCACCGCTTCTCAAAGTCGGCATTGCAGGAGCGATCGTTGCAATTTTCTCGTTTGGTGGCATCATGTTAGCCACACGCCTCGACAAAGTCGGAGAAGCCGCCGTGTTGCGGGAAACCTCGGTCGTTTTCGCCGCCCTCATCGCCTATCTGTTCTGGGGCGAAAAGGTCGGCCCGCGTCGCCTGGCGCTTATGGGCCTTATCGCGCTTGGAGCTGTCGTGGTTGAGGTTGCTGGATAAGCCGAGGTTCGTGAAACCAATTTTTGCCCCATGACACATTGCAGGGACGCACGGCGAAGGTTAGGTGACCCGGATGAATGAAAAAGCGCTCAACCCGATTGTGAAACAGGTCCTCGAACTTGGGCCGCCGCTTCTGTTTTTCGCAGCCTACCTCAAGATGCGCGAGCAGACCTACACCATAGGCGGCACTGAATACGATGGCTTCATTGTTGCCGCGGGTGTTTTCGTGCCGATTTTGCTCGCCAGCATCGCGATCCTTTGGAAACTCACGGGCAAACTTAGCCGGATGCAGGTTTTCACCGCTGTGATGGTGATTTTGTTCGGCGGTCTCACGGTCTGGTTTAATGACGAACGGTTCTTCAAGATGAAAACCACACTGGTCTATGGGCTTTTCGCGGTGATCCTTGGAATTGGTCTGGCACAGGGGCGGTCATACCTTGCCTGGGTTATGGCCGAATTTCTGCCTATGACCGACGAAGGCTGGATGAAGCTGACCAAGCGTCTTGCATTGTTCTTCTCAGGCCTCGCCGTTGCCAACGAAATCATCTGGCGCACGATGTCTACTGATGCGTGGGTGAAAATCGAAACCTTCGGCTTTCCGGTTCTGATGTTTGTCTTCCTGTGGTCACAGATCATGGGCTTGCAAGACCACATCATTGAAGACGAGACCGACAAGACCACCTAGTAAAAAAGCGCGTCGGTGTCGTTGCGTGCTTCCAACGTCTTCAGAACCTGTCGCTCCAGCCGGCCGAGAAACCGAACGCCCCCAGTGCGGCCCTCACTCCATTGCACAAGCGCAAGGATGGCTGCATTCTTCAGGCACAATTCCACCGCCACTCCCGCGAGATATTCAGTAGCAAAACCGACAGAACCTCACCATGGGCCACAAGAAGCGCAGCGACCTTAACTGCGCGTCAAGAAGGGCGATAGTCGCCGGGCGGCCGTAGTATCATCTCAATGGCGGCCACCCTAATCAGCGGGTGGTAAGAAAGCCTCAGCCTCAGCCTTTTTGGCCGAAGATATTCCGATTGGCCTCGGTCTTTTCCTCGGCTGTTTGCACACGGTCGCGCAATTCCTGAGCCATGGCGTGGCCACGCTGAGCGGCCGCGCGCGCGCCGACTGTTTTTGGACAAACGCTTAAAGTTTGGTTTGTCATTAAGCGTTTGCTCGTGACCTTCGCAATTCAGCGCCCATTTGCCCCATCAGCCATTGGTCAACAGCAATGCGTTCTCGCTCGGTCGGCCCGTAGAATTTCGCTGTTTTGCGCGCCAGATATTGCAGACTTGCTTCGCTTTCAAAAATCAAGACTGGCGCTCCATCAGCGCCATCGAGCTCAATAATCGCAGGCATCCGATTGCTGGGAGCAATCTTCAGAAAGTCGAGCGCAAATTGATCGCCTTTCGCGATGTTTATCAGATGCATGTTGTAGGGCAGGCCCATTTCTTCCAGTGCAACATTGATTTTCCACCCATTTGGGGTTGGCCAATAGTACAGATCAATGGAGTGGCTCAGAGTATCTCCGAGGCTCTTTCACCTCAAATTCGCGTGCGAATGTGCAATAGCAGAGCAGATGACTCGAAATGGTCAAATCTTGACGCCCCGGCGCGGTCGGAGTAGCCATCTTTCATCGTGGCGATTTGTACACCGGATTGCGGGCCACGTTAAATAAACCGCTAAAGAGGTCAGGGACGTAAGCTACGCCCCCGGCGCTCCGCGGTGGGGGCTTTTTATTTGGAAAGGAGGCGTCCCCATGTCGAAGGATTGGAACACCCGAACTAAGCTCGTCCATTCGGGGACCCGGCGCAGCCAATATGGTGAAGTGTCCGAGGCGATTTTTCTCACCCAAGGATTTGTCTATGACAGCGCCGAACAGGCCGCGCAGCGGTTTGACCAACTGGGCGAGGACGAATTTATCTACGCCCGCTACGGCAACCCAACCGTGGCCATGTTTGAAGATAGGATCGCCGCGCTTGAAGGCGCCGAAGACGCCTTTGCAACAGCCAGCGGCATGGCGGCGGTAAACGGCGCGTTGGTGTCGATGCTGAAAGCAGGTGACCACGTTGTTTCGGCGCGCGCGCTTTTTGGCTCGTGTCTTTATATTCTTGAGGATGTACTGACCCGCTTCGGCGTCGAAGTGACTTTCGTCGACGGCACGAACCTTGACGAATGGCGCGCAGCTGTGCGTCCCGACACCAAAGCGGTGTTCCTTGAAAGCATGTCAAACCCGACGCTTGAGGTGATCGACCTCAAATCTGTTGCGGAAATTGCGCATGCTCATGGGGCAATCGTGTTGGTCGACAATGTTTTCTCGACACCGGTCTTTAGCCGCGCGATCGCGCTTGGCGCGGATGTCGTTGTCTATTCGGCAACCAAGCACATTGACGGGCAAGGCCGGGTTCTGGGCGGAGTGATCCTTGGCACCAAGGACTTCATCCGCAAAACGGTCGAACCTTACCTTAAACACACCGGCGGCGCGATTAGCCCGTTTACAGCATGGGTGCTGCTTAAGGGGCTGGAAACACTTGATCTTCGCGTGCGTGCCCAAGCTGATGGAGCGCTTAAGATCGCCAAGGCGCTAAATGGTGATGATCGCCTTGGTCGTGTCATTTACCCTGATCTTCCGAACCATCCGCAACACGAGATCGCCAAGGCCCAACTTGAACGCGGCGGAACAGTCGTTTCGCTTGAAGTGCAGGGCGGGCAGGCGGCGGCTTTCCGGTTCTTAAACGCGCTAGAAATCGTGACAATTTCCAACAATCTAGGTGATGCCAAGTCCATCATCACGCATCCAACAACGACCACTCACCAGCGCCTAAGCGAGGATCAACGTATGGACCTTGGAATTACGCCGGGCCTTGTGCGCCTAAGCGTCGGGATCGAGGATGCTGACGATCTCGTCGGTGATCTGATGCAGGCGCTCGATGCGGTCTGAGCGGGGTCCTTTAATGCGCCGCGCGTTGCGCGTCGCGAGGGCCAGGGGCTCTGCTCCTTTCGGCCTTTGGCCGATCTCCTCGAGGTTTTTGGAAAAGGTGGAAGGGAAGGGCGCGCGATGAAGCCGTTTCTTATTTTGCAGCTTCGGCCTGAAGATGACGCGGCCGATGGCGAGTATCGGGCCATTCTTCAAAAGGGTGGACTTGATAGTGCACGTGCCCAACGCATCCGCCTTGAACGTGACGGGTTGCCAGACGGCCTGAACTTTGACGCCTTTGCAGGTGTCGTCGTTGGCGGTGGTCCCGGCTGTGTCAGCGATGCGCCCGAAGACAAAGCCCCGGACGAGGCCCGCGCAGAGGCCGCAATGCTGTCACTTATGCCAGAGATCACCGAACGGGATATTCCGTTCATGGGCTGTTGCTATGGCATCGGTATTCTGGCGCATCATCTTGGAGCGGAGGTTTCCAAGGCGCGTTTTGGCGAACCCGTCGGTCCGGTTGCCTGCGAAGTCACCCAAGACGGCGCCAACGATCCCCTACTGAAGGGCTTGCCCCGCGCTTTTAATGCGCTTGTCGGCCACAAAGAAGCCGTTCAGACTTTGCCCGCTGGCGCTGTCCACCTGATGTCGTCGGCGCCGTGCCCCTTTCAGATGATCCGCTACGGTAAAAACGTGTACGCCACACAGTTCCACCCCGAAGCCGACGGCGATGTCTTTGCCGAACGCATCCGCATCTACAAGGATCGCGGATATTTCCGGCCCGATGCTGCAGAAACCCTGAAACGAGCGGTCTATGCAGCTGATGTTTCAACCCCTCCCGACATTCTCTACCGTTTTTTTCGCCGCTACTTTTGAACCGTTTGTAACCCTGGACCGTAAAAGAAAAGTGATCTTGCTGGAACCACGGCCATTCGGCCCCACGTAGCAGGTTCCCCTGAAGGAGAGAGTGCCATGAACGTCCATTCCACCGATTTTGATGGTGAACCAACCCGGGGTGAGGCGAAGGAGGCGCTTGCGCTTTTGCGCGCATGGGCTCGTGACGCCGATACCGCTGAGATAGACACGCTTGATCCCGCAATCACACGGCTTTTGCCCAGTGCCCCGGATGATTACCCGGCGTTAACAAGAGAGTACGCCGCAGACTTCACAGTCAACGCCGACTACAAGGCTGACCTTCCAGACCTGCAAAATGGCCCGGAATCGCTGATCAAAGGCGCCCATCGTGCGATCCAACACGTCGGTATCTCGAACTTCCGCCTGCCGGTGCAATTTCGCTCGACAGCCGGTGCTGCGCGCGAAATTGAGACCTCTGTCACCGGCACCGTCAGTCTCGAAGCGGATAAAAAAGGCATCAATATGAGCCGCATCATGCGCAGCTTTTATGAGCATGCCGAAAAGGAATTCAGCTTCGAAGTGATAGAAGCCGCCATTGATGACTACAAAACCGACCTTGAAAGCTTCGATGCGCGCATTCAGATGCGTCTGTCCTATCCGATGAAAATCGACAGCCTGCGCTCAGGCCTGTCGGGCTGGCAATACTACGATATTGCGCTGGAAGTCGTGGATCAGGACGGCACGCGCAGCCGCATCCTGCACCTTGATTACGTCTATTCGTCGACCTGCCCGTGTTCGCTGGAGCTTTCTGAGCACGCACGCCGCACTCGAGGCCAGCTGGCAACCCCGCATTCCCAACGCTCTGTGGCGCGGCTTTCAGTGGTGATTGATCCAACCGCTGACACGCTTTGGTTTGAAGACATCGTCGGGCTTTGCCGCTTTGCTGTGCCAACAGAAACCCAAGTCATGGTCAAACGTGAAGACGAACAGGCCTTTGCCGAACTGAACGCCGCCAATCCGATCTTTGTTGAAGACGCGGCACGCCTGTTTGCTGAACGACTTCAGTCCGACCCGCGGATCGGTGACTTCCGCGTGGTTGCTAGCCATCAGGAAAGCCTCCACAGCCACGACGCAGTGTCGGTATTGACCGAAGGCACCACCTTCGAGACCACAAGCCTTGATCCGCGCTTTTTCGAGACGCTGTTCCACACAGGATAGGGCATCGCTTTCACAGAACACCAGAACTGGGTAATTTGCTGCGAACGTCGGGCAATTGTTCGGGTCGTGGAGTGCATTGGACATTTAATTGTGGGGCAGTGCGGCTTCAGGTGACGCAAGGGGACGGCGCGCGCATCCTGTGTCATTGCAGTGCATTCCGCGACTTTGCTGAACGCTCCGGGTCAGGCGATACGCTTGAGCCGGCAGGGGGAGGCGACCTTTTCCAAACCGCCCCTGAAACGAAGCAGATTACGAAGGGCCGCGACCACTTTGCTTGGATCAAGCTCACTCCCAAAGGTCCACACCGCTGGCACACGACGCGCTGCAACACGCCGATGGCTAATACCCTTGGAAGCCGCGCGATCCCATTCGCGACAGTCCTGTCTCACAATATCGACGACAAAGAAGCACTTGGCCCGATCATCGCGCGCGTTAACCGAAAGTACGCGACCGGTCATTTCGACGGCGAAGCGGGCAACACCGGCCGTGTCATTCGTTCCTTCCTTTGGCGCGCGCTTTGATCAATTGCATCAGGGCGCTACAAACTGAAGCCGTTCTTTACAGCACAGGGCAAACTGATCGCGGATGGAAAACCCGTTCACGATTGACGAACCGGGCCCGCTCGGACAAGTCTCACTTCCATGATCGACCTTCGCCCTGTGGGATATGTAATTGGCCTTTTAGTGGCCAGCCTGGGCGCGACGATGGCGGTGCCTCTGGCCGTTGATATCTGGGCGGGCAATGGACACGCTGCGGTCTTCGTAGAAAGCGCGATGCTGACGATCCTGACGGGGGGCCTTATGGCGCTTGCTTGCGCCAATGGCGTTGGGGACCGCCTGACGATCCAGCAGACCTTCATCCTGACCACCGCGGTCTGGGTTGCTCTGCCTATCTTTGCGGCCATCCCATTTCATCAAGGCGCCACTGATGCCACCATCACCGACGCCTTCTTCGAGGCCATGTCCGGCCTCACCACCACCGGATCGACCGTCTTCATCGACCTTGATGAATTGCCCGACGGACTGCTGTTGTGGCGCTCGATGCTGCAATGGTTCGGCGGCATCGGGATTATTGTGGTCGCCATGGTCTTCCTGCCTGAACTGCGGGTCGGTGGTATGCAGATTTTCCGATCGGAAGCCTTTGATACGGCAGGAAAAGTTCTGCCCCGCGCGGCCGAGATCGCCTCGCGCATCTCGATCGTCTACGTGATCCTGACGGCCGCTTGCGCAATGTCCTACTATGGCGTCGGCATGCCGTTCTTTGATGCGGTCAATCACGCCCTTACCACGGTTGCAACGGGGGGCTTTTCGACTCATGACGCTTCGTTCGGTGGCTTTAAAGGAGCGCCCGAATACGTGGCGGCGCTGTTCATGGTCCTGGCAAGCTTGCCTTTTGTGCGCTACGTCCAGCTTCTTGCGGGCTCCTCGAAACCGCTTTTCGTCGACAGTCAGGTCCGCATGTTTTTGGTCACGCTGATCGTTCTCGTTGCGACGATCTCGGGCTATCTCCTTGTTGTCGGCGATGCGCCCCTGACCACTTTGGTGCGCGAGGCGACCTTCAACATCACCTCGATCATCACCGGCACTGGCTACTCTAGCACGGACTACCAGCTTTGGGGGTCCTTCCCGATTGCTATGTTCTTCTTTGTCGGACTCATCGGCGGCTGCGCGGGCTCCACGTGTTGCTCGATCAAGATATTCCGCTATCAAATCCTCTTCGCCGCGATCTCTAACCAAATCCGTCGCATCCACTCGCCCCACGGCGTGTTTCAACCCAAATACGATGGCCGCACGATCACGGAAGACGTGATTTCCTCGGTCATGGCATTCCTCACGCTGTTCGTTGTGACTTTGGGCGTGCTGTCCGTCCTTCTCAGCATGACGGGTCTCGACTTCCTGACCTCAATCAGCGGAGCCGCTGCCGCCATCGCCAACATTGGCCCCGGCCTTGGCGACATCATCGGCCCCGCCGGTACATTCGAGCCGCTCAACGATATGGCCAAATGGCTGTTGATCGTCGGCATGCTTGTCGGACGCCTTGAACTTATGGTCGTCATGGTCCTTTTCACATCCCGATTCTGGAGAGCATAATGCGTCCCCTCGGAGTAGAACTTGCCGCCATGCTGGCGGATCGCGGCGTCGATACGATCTTCGGCATCCCTGGCGTGCACAACATCGAACTTTACCGGGGCATCGAAGAGGCAGGTATCCGACACGTCCTTGCCCGCCACGAACAGGGCGTTGGCTTCATGGCCGACGGCTATGCGCGCGCCACGGGCAAACCGGGCGTCTGCTTTGTGATTTCGGGCCCGGGCTTGACGAATATCATGACGCCGATGGGTCAGGCCTATTCCGACAGCGTTCCGATGCTGGTCATCTCGACCGTGCTTGACGAGACCGTAGCCCGCAAAGGCCAGCTTCACCAAATGCGCGATCAGGAAGGTGCCGCCGCGACTGTCTGCGATTGGTCCGCAACCGCCCAGAATGCCGAGGCAGCCTATCGCCTCGTCGATCAGGCCCTGACCGAGTTCGCAATCCACCGTCCCCGCCCAAAGCAAATCTCGCTTCCCATTCGCGTCGTCGGCGGACCTGCGAAACCGTTCCCTCGCAACAAGGCCGCGACGTTGATCCGAGCAAACGTCGATACTACCGACATTGTGCCCATCCTTGCAAACGCCACCCGTCCGCTTTTCATCTTCGGTGGTGCCCTTGCCAAAAACCCCGAGAGTGCGGCAATCATCGGACGCATATTAGACACGATCCCTGCTGCAAGCTTCACCACCTACGCAGGCCGTGGGCTTGTCGCGCCTGACCGTCCGCTTCACTTCGGCGCGCATCTCGCCAAACCCCAAAGCGCAGATATTCTCGCGACATCAGACGTGGTGAT